>DRKH01000241.1 GCA_011051825.1 Desulfobulbus sp. | reverse complement strand
GCTGCGTCACCAGTGAGTACGGCCCGGTTGACCTGGCATGGATCTTGTTGTCAACCAGATGATGCAGTTTGAGCATATACATAACGCCGACAGTGACCTGATTATCAAAGCGGTCACCGGTCAAACCGTCATACAGGGTCGACTGGCCGACCTCATCCACCCCGGCTTCGACCAGCATCTCTCGGATCTCAGCCTCGCTCGCACCGTCAAAGACCGGAGTGGCGACATGAAGGCCAAGTCGATACTTTCTGGCCATATCGACCACTTCATCGTCACTGAGCCCGTCGGTCAACTGCTGATACTCTTCTTTGGAATAAATCTTCTGCAGCCGTTTCCGGATGGCGTCAACTTCATGCTGCTTTGCCAGTTCGGCAATCTGCTCACCCAATTTTTTGGCGGCAAAGCCAAGATGACACTCAAGGACCTGGCCCACGTTCATACGGGAGGGAACACCAAGCGGATTCAACACCATGTCAACCGTTGTCCCGTCGGCGAAATAGGGCATATCCTCTTCCGGCAACAGCCGGGAGACAACACCTTTGTTACCGTGACGACCGGCCATTTTATCACCAACGGCCAGTTTTCTCTTGGTGGCGACATAGATTTTGACCATCTTGACCACCCCGGGAGGAAGGTCGTCTCCCTTCTCCATCCGTTCGACAATCCCCTGATAGCGGTTGCGAACCAGGGCAGCCTGTTTTTTATATCGACTGAAAACGCCCTCAATCTCATCTTCGTATTTTGTTCTCTCGGAAAAATCGAGTGCGTACAGATCCATAAACTTGATATTCTCAAGCGATTTAGCGGTAATCTTTTTACCGAGTTTGAGCAGTACGTTACCCTCATTATCTACGATATCGCTCTTCGCGGTCCGGCCGACAATCAGATCTGCAAGGTCTTTTCGTACACCTTTTTTCAGACTCTTGAGCTCATCGTCCATGTCGCGGTTCAGACGCTCGACTTCAAGCTCTTCTATCATCAGTGAGCGCTCATCCTTGTCCACACCCTTACGGGAAAACACCTTGGCATCGATAACAACACCTTCAACACCGGGGGGAACACGCAGAGAAGAATCTTTTACATCGCCGGCCTTCTCACCGAAAATAGCCCGCAACAGTTTCTCCTCTGGAGAGAGCATGGTCTCGCCCTTGGGGGTTACCTTGCCGACCAGCATGTCACCGGCACCAACTTCAGCACCGACCCGAATAATCCCTGAATCATCTAAATTGCGCAGGGCCTCATCACCGACATTGGGAATATCACGGGTAATTTCCTCTTTGCCCAGCTTGGTGTCGCGGGCCATGGTTTCAAAAATTTCAACATGGACCGAGGTAAAGGTATCCTCTTTGAGCAGACGCTCATTAATAAGAATGGAATCCTCAAAGTTATAACCACGCCAGGGCATAAAGGCGATGGTGATATTCTTACCCAGGCCGAGCTCGCCAACTTCCGAAGAGGGACCGTCTGCAAGGACATCCCCTTTCTTCACCCGTTCACCGGGAAGCACCAGGGCTTTCTGGTTAAAGCAGGTATTCTGGTTGGATTTCTTATACTTGGAGAGATGATAAACCCCGACCCCGGTTTCAAATCCGTCGGTTCCGGGTTCATCGTAGCGGACCACGACCCGGTTGGCATCGACATCCTCAACCACTCCGTCACCACCGGCAAGCAGGCAGGCTCCGGAATCCTGAGCAACATATTTTTCAACCCCGGTTCCAACCAGGGGTGAGGCCGTTTTCAAAAGCGGTACGGCCTGACGCTGCATGTTCGAGCCCATCAAGGCCCGGTTGGCATCATCGTTTTCAAGAAACGGAATCAGGGAGGCGGCAATGGAGACCAACTGGTTGGGAGCGACATCCATTCGGCTGATTTCATCGGCAGCCACCATGGCGACCTCGCCTTCCTGACGGGCGATCAGGTGATCCTGAACAATGACCTTATCCTTGAGCTCGACCTTGGCCGGAGCAATCACATGTCCCTGCTCCTGGAGCGCAGAATGGTACTTGTACTCGTCACTCACCTTACGCTCCTCAACCAGCCGATACGGAGTTTCAATAAAACCGTAGGGATTGACTTTTGCATAGGTAGCCAAGGAGACGATCAGACCGATGTTAGGCCCCTCAGGGGTTTCAACCGGGCAGATCCGACCGTAATGGGTCGGGTGGACGTCACGCACTTCAAAACCGGCCCGTTCACGGGAAAGGCCGCCGGGTCCCAGGGCGGAAAGACGCCGCTTATGGGTCACCTCGGACAGGGGATTGGTCTGGTCCATGAACTGGGACAGCTGTGAAGTCCCGAAAAATTCCTTGATCGCGGAGGTGACAGGCTTCGGATTGACCAGATCATGGGGCATGAGGGTTTCAATCTCCTGCAGAGTCATCCGTTCTTTGATCGCCCGTTCCATGCGGACCAGACCCATACGGTATTGATTTTCGATCAATTCGCCAACCGTTCGGACACGACGGTTGCCAAGATGATCGATATCGTCACCATCTTTTAATCCATCCTTAATCCGAACCAGATGTTTTACCCCCTGGATGATATCCTCTTTGGTCAGCGTACGGTGATCAATAGGCGTATCAAGGTCCAGTTTGGCATTTATCTTGTAACGGCCTACCTCGGAAAGATCATAGGTCGACGGGTTGAAAAAGAGATTCTCAAAAAAGGCCTCCGCCACTTCAGGGGTGGGCGGACTTGAGGGTCGCAGACGGCGGTAAATCTCAATCTGGGCCTGCCTGCGCAGTCTTTGTTTGGCCTCGGCACGTACAGTATCGATCAACTCCTGTCCGGAAAGCCCTGATTCCATGAACTGGAGAATAAGTTGACTCAATTCATCATTTGAAAGACGGATTAAATCCTTATCCATGGTTTTACTGAAGGCCTCACTGATGACAACGCCATCGATAAAGAGGAGTTCAAAGCTTGTTACTCCGGCCTCTACGATCTCGGCCAGCAGAGCCTCGGTCAACTGCTGATTGCCGCGAGCCAGTATTTTTCCGCTTTCAAAATCGATCAGATCTCTGGCGAGAAAACGATCATATAGTTCTTCAGCCTCAACAGGTATCTGCTCAACACCTGCCTGGAGGATTCGTTTAGCTAGGGCCTTACTGACCTTCCGCCCTTTTTTCCCCAGTACTTTTCCATCCTCAGGGCTGATCAGATCATCGGTCAGCCGGGTACCGATCAATGTTTCCGGCTTGAATTTCAGGAAAAACCTGTCCTTATCAACCACAACCGTATCAATGGCATAAAACTCGCGAAACAGCTCCTCTTCATCGAAATCAAGGGCCTTGAGGAGAACGGTTACCGGCAGTTTACGGCGACGGTCGATACGGACGGAAAGGATATCTTTGATATCAAACTCGAAATCAAGCCATGAACCACGCACCGGGATAATTCGTGCCGAATACAGCCGTTTGCCGGAGGAATGGGATTTACCGTTATCATGGGTGTAAAAGAGGCCGGGAGAACGCTGCAACTGGTTGACGACGACCCGCTCCGTTCCGTTGACCACAAAAACGCCATCCTTGGTCATCAGCGGCAGAGACCCGAGAAATACTTCCTGTTCCTTGATATCGCGGACGGACTGGACCCCGGTTTCTTCATCAACATCAAAGGTGATCAGGCGGACTGTAATCTTGACTGGAACATCATAGGTCATGCCCCGTTCTATACACTCCTCAACCGTATATTTCGCTTCACCAAATGCGTAGCGAACGAATTCAAGGGAGCATAATCCGTTAAAATCAGTCAGAGGGAAAATATTTTTAAAGATTGCCTGCAGCCCAAAATCTTCTCTGGCATCGGGATCAACACCTCGTTGTAAAAAACGCTCATAGGAATGCCGCTGCATGGAAATAAGATGCGGCGGCTCTAGGATCTGGCGTGTCTTGGCAAAACTTTTACGAACTCTCTTCATGCTTTTCCTCGAAATGTTCCACGAAACACCGGCTCTGCGAAAAACCAGATAACTATTTAATTTAATTAAATATTCCGATCATCAGCAGGCCAATAAACGATAAACGGCCCTCAAACGCAGGAACGCTACAGAGGATCCAGCCTCTGTAGCGTTGCCTTACCAAAACTCGGCTTCCCCGGATGAACCGCTGTCCGGAGGAGCCTGTACAAAGGTACTACTTGATTTCTACGGTACCACCAACTGCTTCAATCTTCTCTTTGATCTCTGCAGCCTCATCTTTAGAAACCCCTTCCTTGATCGGAGCAGGTGCACTCTCTACAAGTGCTTTGGCCTCTTTCAGGCCAAGAGCGGTGATAGCGCGAACCTCTTTAATGACCTTGATTTTCTGATCACCGGCAGCAGCCAGAACCGCATCAAATTCGGTTTTCTCCTCTGCAGCTCCGCCACCGTCGGCAGGGGCAGCTGCAGCAACGGCAACCGGGGCAGCCGCGGATACACCGAATTTTTCTTCAAGGGCTTTGACCAGATCAGCAACCTCAAGCAGGGTCATTTTCTCTACAATTTCTACTACCTGTTCAATAGAATCAGACATTGTCTTTCCTCCGGATATACAATCGAATTAATTTTAATTTTCTTTCTGTTCTTTAATAGCCTGTAACGCATAGACCAGGTTACTGGACACCCCGTTAAGCGCCCGGACAAAACCGGTGGGAACGGCAACCAGGACCCCACAGAGCTGTCCGAGAAGCTGTTCCTTGCTCGGCAGTTTTGCAAGAGCAATAACATCGTCGGCACTGAGTACCGTGCCATCCATGATTGCGGATCGAATTTTCAGGGCTTCAAACTCTTTGGCAAAATCCGAAAGGATTTTTGCCGGAGTCACCGGTTCGTCATAACTGAACGCTATGGCAGTCGTTCCGGTAAAGGTCTCACTGAGCCCCTCATATTCCGTTCCCTTAACGGCAAGTTTGAGTAACGTATTTTTGGCAACCTGAATGTTTGCGTTGTTCTGGCGGAGTTCACCGCGCAATTTCTCAAGTTCCGTGACTTTCAGCCCACGGTAATCAGCAACTACCGCGAACTTGGCCTTGCTGAAGGTCTCATTCAATTCACGGACCTTGCCGGCCTTTTCATCGCGATTCAACTGTTCTACCTCCTTCTTTGGTTACGGGTCAGTCACAGTGAACAGATTAGAGGAGAAAGACTAATAACAGCACCCGGTTCGGATACTGTCCTTCGGTCTCGGCAGGCGACTGATGTACACAGACCAGTCATTAAACTCTCGAACCTGCTGTCTCTGACCTTCCCGGAGTTAGTAATGCAGTGACTTAGTAATATATGTGACAAAGAGTGCTGCTGTAGGTACCCGATCGCAGGCGTCCTAAAACAACGAGGGGGTCAACATGCCCCCTGCCCTTTTTATTTGTTCAATTGTAACTGTTCAGGAGCACCCCACGGAGTCTACGCTTACCTCTCTGCACGGTCAGGCCTGATTCACATAGGAATCACTATAGTTCACAGGCCTGACTGCACAGATATGGAGCACTCCTGAACAGTTACAGGTGGTGGTTGGGCTAGTTCTCTGCCCCTACCTGAATAGTTACGTTCAATTCACTTAATACGGGGGAAATATACAACATAGAAAATCAGGATCCCTTAATCAGTGCCTGCACCTGGTTGGGATCAATCTTGACCCCGGGCCCCATGGTGCTTGATATTGATATTGATTTCAGGTAAATGCCCTTACTGGACGAGGGTTTGAGTTGCAGCAGTTTATCAATAAATGCGCTGATATTGCCCTGAAGCTTATCCGTGCCGAAGGAAACTTTTCCAATCGAGGCATGGACAATACCGTTTTTATCAACCCGAAAGTCTACCTTTCCTTTTTTGGTCTCTTTAACGACACGTTCTATATCAAAGGTAACGGTTCCAAGTTTGGCGTTGGGCATCAGATTGCGAGGACCAAGTATCCGACCGATTTTACCAACCTCACCCATCATATCAGGAGTGGCGATGGTCTTATCAAAATCGAGCCACCCATCCTTGATTTTGGCAAGAAGTTCATCGGATCCGGCATAATCAGCACCGGCATTCAAGGCCTCTGCTTCTTTCTCACCTTTTGCAAAAACCAGCACACGAACCTCTTTACCGGTTCCATGGGGAAGCATGACGCTGGAGCGGACCATCTGGTCTGCATGGCGGGGATCAACCCCGAGGCGGACGGCTATGTCAACTGCTTCGTCAAATTTAGCATAGGATGCCTGAAGGGCAAGCGCAATCCCCTCTTCAAGTTCATATAACTTGGTTCGATCAACGGTACTACTGCCTTTTCTGTATTTTTTTCCGTGTTTGGCCATGATAAACCCCTGTCTCTTCTCCCTGGCACACCGGGGTGCGTATGCAGGTAAACGAATAAATAAATATCAGCTCAGTCAAGGACGGTAATACCGCAACTCCGAGCTGTTCCTTCAACGATTCGCATGGCCTGATCCAGGTCATAGGCGTTCAGATCAGGCATCTTGATCTCTGCGATTTCTTTGATTTTGTCCTTACCGATTTCAGCGACACGATCGCGTTTGGGATTACCCGATCCTTTTGCAACCCCGGCGGCCTTGAGCAGCAGCACCGATGCAGGAGGCGTCTTGGTGATAAAGCTGAAGGAACGATCATTATAGACGGTAATGACCACCGGAATAATCGTATCGCCCGCCGACTGGGTTTTGGCATTAAAAGCCTTACAGAAATCCATTATATTGACGCCGTGTTGACCCAGAGCAGGTCCAACAGGAGGCGACGGATTGGCCTTACCGGCCGGGATCTGCAACTTAATATATGATTGTATTTTTTTTGCCATTGCTTACTCCTCCATGGTTTTACCAGGAGTATTATTTTCTGCTCAGTAAAGGCTTTTTTACCGGTTATATGAGCCGCAGACGATTCTTTGGTCGCATTCCCTGCCGGTGTATATCCTTACCCGTTTATTAATTATTACTTACCTGTATATATTCAAGTTCCACCGGGGTCGAACGACCGAAAATGGAGACCATGACTTTTACCCTGCCCTTGTCCGGGTAGACCTCATCAATAACACCCTGGAAATTAGCAAACGGACCGTCAATAACCCGAACCGAATCACCCTCGGAGAAGATGACCTTCGGCTTAGGCGCGGTTGCCCCTTCCTCAATGCGGCCGATAATCTTGTTGGCCTCCTCATCGGTCAGGGATGGAATCAGTTTGTGAAGATCTTTCCCGCCAATGGCCTGATTGGCATTGACTCCGACAAATCCGGTTACCCTCGGGGTTTCCTGGACCGTATGCCAACTGTTTTGATTCATGTCCATGTGGACAAGGATATAACCGGGAAAAAATTTACGCTCGGAAGTCTTTTTCTTTCCCTTCACCATCTCAACGAGTTGTTCGGTGGGCACAAGGATGTCCCCAAACATATCTTCCTGACCGGCAGAACGAATGCGCTCTTCAAGAGTTGCCTTCACCTTGTTCTCAAACCCGGTATGGGTATGAACAATGTACCAGTTTTTTGCCATTGAAAAAGCCTGTGTCTACTATTGAAGGACTGAAGAGACAAGTTTGCCGAGAAGAAGATCTACGGAGCCGAGATAAATAGACAAAACCATGACAAGGACGAGTACGAACCCGGTCAGTCCGAAGGTTACCTTTCTGTCAGGCCAGACGATTTTTTTAAATTCCGCCTCTACCTGATGCACAAAATCACGGATATTAGACGGTGAAAAAGCTGAGGAGGATTTCTTTTCCCCCTTTACAGCCTTACCGGCCTGTTTCCCTTTTGCGATCTGTCCTTTTTTCTTGCTTGCCATCTGCTTATCAACCAATCACTCTTTGCCGGTCGGAGTTGATGCTCTTCAACATTGAAAGTTACCTGTCCGACCATTAACCACAATGGCAGGCCAGGAGGGACTCGAACCCCCAGCCCTCGGATTTGGAGTCCGATGCTCTACCAATTAGAGCTACTGGCCTGCACGTCTCCACAGTACTGTTTGGACCCACCCTGCATAAGAAAACGTTATTTCGTTTCCTTATGCGGTGTGTGTGTCTTGCAAAACGGACAGAACTTTTTCAATTCCAATTTATGGGGAATTGTCCGTTTATTCTTGGTGGTTGTATAGTTGCGCTGTTTACAATCTTTACAGGCAAGCGTAATGATATCTCTCATCAATTATTCCTGTTCATCCGTTGCATACGACCGGGCCGATGCAAATATAAAAAAAAGCCTGAAACTCGGCCGATGGCCGGTTCCTACTCGATAATTTCGCTGATGACGCCGGCGCCAACAGTGCGACCGCCTTCACGAATTGCAAAGCGCAGCCCTTCTTCCATGGCGATAGGGGTGATCAGCTCACCGGTGATGTGAATATTATCACCGGGCATAACCATCTCTACACCAT
>DRKH01000240.1 GCA_011051825.1 Desulfobulbus sp. | reverse complement strand
CGGCATCCAGTACGGTATGCGGGCCTCCACCGGTGCCATTGAAAATTTTCAGATCCACCCCGAAACCTTTGACCCGATGATCGTCACCATCGGCCGGATCAAGCCCAGCGGCATCTGCGGTTCCGGCCTGATCTCGATCGTCTCGGAGCTCCTGGAAGCCGGGGTTATTGACCAGCAGGGCAAGTTCAAACGCAGCCTGGATACCCCCCGTATCCGGGACGGCCGGGACGGCTGGGAATACGTGCTGGCCTGGGGACAGGACTCGCTCATCGGCGAAGACATTGTTATCACCGAGGTGGATATCGACAACCTGATGCGGGCCAAAGGGGCGATGTATGCAGGGTACCAGACGCTGCTTGATTCCGTCGGCCTGAGCTTTGATGATCTGGACAGGGTTATCATGGCCGGGAACTTCGGGGCCTATATCGACCTGGAAAAGGCCATCTGCATAGGGCTTCTGCCCGATGTTGACCGGGATAAATTTTTCTATCTCGGCAATGCCTCCATGCTCGGATGCCAGATCAGTCTCTCCGATGTGGACCGTTTCCGCGACCGGGGTACGGTCAGGCAACTGATTACCAACCTGGAGCTGGCGGAAAATACAGAGTTCATGTCCTATTACATGGCCTCACTCTTTCTGCCCCACACCGATATGGCCCTGTTTCCCAGCGTGCAGGACAAGCTATCGGGGTTAACCTGAGCTGCAATCCATTATGGAACCATGAACAAACAGGTTGGCAGCGGCAGGAAAAGGTAAGTATTCAGGGGCACCGCACGGAGTCACGTCTGCACGAATCCATGGCGCTCCTGAACAGTTACCAAAATACGACCAGATTACCACTAAAGCTCAGCTTGAATGAAATCAGGGATACCATCGCTTTTTTTTGAAAAATGAATTGACCTGAAATCAGGCATAAGCGCTGCTAAATGCGATTTGAGATTATAGCTGTAGCGATGTTATCCCTCGTTGCTGAGGAATGGTGGTAATCAAATAACGAATTGATACATATCCTGTGAACAAGTTATCAATGAACAGATATTTTTCAAAACTGGCCCAAAAAAGCGGCAGGCAATGGTTGACCGGAAACGGGCCGGTGAGCTCGGGTCGGATTGAGACAACTCAGATGGCAAAACCTGCGGAGGTCTCCGGGGAATTTTCCGGGCGGCTGCGGGAAGTGCATCGGGAAAAAGTCATTGTAGAGCAGCGTGGGCAAACCGTTGCCGGTGGGCCTGAAGAAGTGCATTCTGTTGTCCATGTCGATCCCGGGCCGATGGCGACGAAAGCGGATGAATCCGTTTCACCTCCCGGCAACCGGTCTGCATCCGCAAACGATCCGGCAGGCAGTGCAGAGACTGCCGACGGATTCGCTGCACCAGACGCGACAGAAGATGCGGTCGGCAACAATGCTGCCTCAGCCCATGTCGACAGGCAGGCAAGGCGTACGGAAAAAGAAAATACTCCGGCCGTGGATCAGGTTACGGTCAGGGAAACCGGCAGCCGGGTGAGCGTGAACCAAAAAGTGGTTGTGGGGGACCGATCAGGACAGAGCGGTGCCGCCAAGGGCTCAAGGGTGGAGGCCGCAGTGACGGCCGGATATGACCATGACAAGGCTGAGGCTCAGCTATCTGCCCCGGTTGCAACTGCTGCGGCAACCGGGCAAGACAAGCCGGACCGGCAGGCTGGCCCCCTGAATCAAGATATGAAGGATTCTGCTCCGGATAAACCCCTGGAGCACCGGATACGGATTGATGAACAAACCTCAACGGTTGTTGAGCAGCAGGGCGACAATATATCACCCCGTGTCTTTGAGCCTCCGGTGGACAATGCGGCCTCTTGGTCAAAAAAGACCGGGACCAGGAATCCGGTTTCCATCCGGATCGGCTCAATACAGCTTGAGGTCCATCAGGCGGCTGCACCGTCACAGTCCGTACCGCCGCCACCGGCACCACGACCTCCGGCCGCCAAAAGTCAGCGGCCGGCGGCTACACGCCTGAACAGGTATTACTTGAGAGGATGGTAACAGGGAAACAATATGCCGTTAGCTGATTCAATACATGCCATAGGCGCGGTCAGCGCGTATCTGAAAAGTAAACTGGTAAGCAAGACCTCTGCGAGTAACGTAGAGCTTGGCCGACCCGAAGAGATCCCGACTTCAAACTCTTTTCAGTTTAATCTGTTCCTCTATCAGATCGACATTGATGGTCAGCTTCGAAATCAGCCCCTTGATGAAGGCCAGGCCATGCCGGTATGGCTGGTGCTGCATTATCTGTTGACCGCCTTTGACACCACCAGGGAAAGTGAAACCATTGCCGCCCACAATTTACTGGGTGAGGGGATACTGGCCCTGCAGACGATGAATTTTATTGAGCCGGACCTGGCGGCGCTTGCGGACAATCCGGAACCGCTCAAGGTCACTTTTGACCAGGCGGATTCCGAGCTGCTGTCCAGAATAATGCAGGGCTCGGATGAAAAATATCGATTGTCGACCGCTTTTCAGGTTCGGCCGGTCATGCTGGTGCCTGCAATCGAGCCTCGCTACTCCCTGCCGGTTAAAACCGTGGGGCAGCCCGGAGCCGAAGGCGCAACCGTACTGCCGTCCCTCGGGCCGAAACTGGAGACTATCAGTCCGGAAAAGTTTGCGGCCGG
>DRKH01000239.1 GCA_011051825.1 Desulfobulbus sp. | reverse complement strand
GCCGGGCTGTACTCCGACAGCGGCTTGATTTTACCGCGGGCGATTCGAGCCGATTCAATCAGAACATTGCGTTGCTCGTTCATCTCCTGGCCGGTGATGTGGTTGAGTACGTGGTGCTGTGGAATGTCCGGAGCAAAACACTGGTAGTCGGCTCCGTTTTTGTGAATCGCCCACAGGGTAAGGGTTGCCTCGTGAATCTCCGTACCATCCTGATGTCCGCATCCTGAGAGAATGACCGCAAATTTTTTATTCATCGACGACTCCTGTGTAGATTGCCGGTAAGTTGCGATACTGCTCGGCATGATCAAGGCCATAGCCGATAAGAAAGCCTTTTTCCACCTGAAAGCCGGAGTAATCGACAACAACCTCCGCCTTCCTGCGCTCGTGTTTGTCGATCAGGGCGCAGATCTTGATCGATGCAACCTGGTGTTCTTTGAAATACTGGCGCAGCCAGGCCAGAGTTGTTCCGGTGTCGACAATGTCTTCCACCAGCAGAATGTCTTTTCCGGTCAGATCGGTCTCCGGTGGTTTGGTCAGGCGGATGGTTCCGGAGGTGGTCGTGGCATCGCCGTAGCTCGCCACCCGGATAAAATCGATTGTAACCGGCAGATCAATGGCCCGGGCCAGATCAGCCAGGAAGATAAAGGCCCCGTTGAGTACGCCGACCAGCACCAGCGGCCGTTCACGGTAGTCGATGGCTATTTCCCGGCCAAGCTGCCGGACCCGGTCGTCAATTGCCTGCCTGCTGAAGACTATTTCCTTTTCCATCATTTGTCGGCCTGCCACTCCATCAACAGCGCTTCCGCTTCGTTTCTTTCTGCAAAATCAGCTTTGGCGCCAAGGGCCTCTTTCAGCTCCTTGACGGCCTGGTCGTTCTTGCCTTCGCCGTGCAGGGCAAGGGCCAGATGGTAATGGAACACCGGCATGTCCGGCTGTTTTTCTACGGCCTGGACAAACTCATTACGGGCCAGGCCATAGGACTTGCGTTTATAATGAACCCATCCCAGGGTATCGATGATATGGACCTCATCGGGCAGCTGTTCCTTGGCAATCATGGCCAGTCGCAGGGACTCGCCCAGGTCCGGTTCGGGTTCCTCGGCAATGATCCAGGCAAGGTTATTGGCGGCAGGAGCAAAATCGGGCTGGATATCAAGCACCTTTTCGTATTGCACCTTGGCCCCGGCCGTATCGCCCTTCTGCTCAAGGAGAGCGCCGATCCCCATGTGGGCCTGGATGTTTTTCGGATTCTGTTGCAGCAGGTCCTTATATTCGGCAATGGCGGCGTCGGTTTTTTGCTGTTTGTTAAGAATGGCGGCGCTCAGGCTGTAGGTCCTCGGGTTTTGCGGTGCCATTTTCTGGGCCTTTTTGATGACTTCCAGGGCCTCGTCATACTGTTTTTCACCCATGAGCATGGTGCCGAGCAGTAACAGGTCGCCGGTACTTTTCGGGGCCTTGTCAATCTGTTCTTTGACCAGTTGAATCAGCTCTTCTTTACTTTTGCCGCCGGCGCCTTTAATGCGGACAAGGTTGAGTAGCGCCAGGGTGTTGCCGGGCTGCAGGGCAAGGAGTTGCTCAAAGGTCGCAGCGGCTTTGTCCAGCTCTTTCTTACCCATATAGGCCAGGCCGAGATTGCCCAACACCTCTATGTTGTCCGGAACCTTGCTTTGCATCTCCTTGAGTATTTTAATCGCATTGTCATAATCTTTGGAGAACAGAACGCCTTTGGCCAGCAGCAGGGCAGCGTTGAAGTTTTTCGGATTGAGTTTAAGGGCAATGGCGGCTTCACGTTTGGTGCCGTCAAAGTCTCTGCTCCGGAAAAAGAGCAGGCTCAGGGCTGCATGGTATTTAGATTCACGCGGATTGCGACGAATGGCTTCCATCATGCTGTTCTGGGCCATTTCCATCTGGCCGAGATTCATCTGGGCCAGGGCCTTGACAAAATATGGATCCGGCCAGCGCGGATAGTTCTTGGTCAAGGTATCGAGCAGGGTGAGCGCATCCTGGTTTTTCCCCTGTTTGAGGAAGAATTTGGCCTGCACCAGATTGGCGCCGCCGTTTTTGGCATTTTCTTTGAGAATTTCTTTCATCAGCTGCTCGGCCTGATCATACTTCTTCTGCTCAAAGAAGTAATTCGCCAGTTGAGCCTTGATTTCCAGTGGATTTTCCGAGTGCTCAATGGCGGTACGGTACGTCTGCACAGCCTTGTCCACCTGACCGTTTTTGCGGTAAAAATCGGCAAGAATCAGCCGTAACCGGTCATTTTTCGGAAACAGTTTGATTGCATCCAGCAGGGCCTGCTCGGCCTTTTTTGGCTCCCCGGCCCGGCGGTAGAGCAGGGCGAGCTGGATATGGGGGGTTGCCGTGTCGGGAAAGCGGCTGATCATCTCCCGGGCAATTTTCTCCGCCATGTCCCTGTTGCCCTGCGATTGATAAAATCCCAGCAGGATCTGGTGGTTGGCCAGTTTATCCGGGTTCACCGAGAGGGCCTTTTTAAAGGCTGTTTCCGCGGCCTTGTTGTCTTTTTTTGCGGCAAACAACCG
>DRKH01000238.1 GCA_011051825.1 Desulfobulbus sp. | reverse complement strand
TTTGATTACCACCATTCCTCAGCAACGAGGGATAACATCGCTACAGCTATAATCTCAAATCGCATTTAGCAGCGCTTATGCCTGATTTCAGGTCAATTCATTTTTCAAAAAAAGCGATGGTATCCCTGATTTCATTCAAGCTGAGTTTTAGTGGTAATCAGGTTTTTCTTTGAGTCAGGGGGAATACCCTCTTGACGGCGACAAGGCAGCTTTGCTACACTATAAATATAAGGAGAGAATACTCAGGGCAGAGGGGACGCAGCTTATGGAAAGCTTAAACGGACATTTTCTCATTTCAACCCCGCAGATGCCTGACCCCCGTTTTCAGGAGCAGGTTATTTATCTGTGTGCTCACAACGAAGAGGGCGCCATGGGGTTGGTGATTAACAATCCCAACCACGAAATCACCCTGCTTGATGTCTTCCACGGCGCCAATCTGCCGTTGCCCGAAGGCCCGTTGCCGCCGGTCTATGTCGGCGGCCCGGTGGAGCTGGATGCCGGTTTTATTCTCTTTACCTCTGATGACAAAGACTGCTTTTCTCTTACGGTAACGGACAATGTCTCCCTGTCCAGAGATGCCCGCCTGCTGGAAGAGATCGCCCGCGGCGAAGGCCCGGAAGATTTTTTATTCATGCTTGGTTATGCGGGTTGGGGGCCGGGACAGCTGGAAACGGAATTGATGGATAACGGCTGGCTTACCGTACCGGGCGATATTGAAACCCTGTTCCATACCCCGGATGAAAATAAATGGAAAATGGCGGCCCAGCGCTACGGAATTAATATTTCCGTGTTCGGCGATGTTATAGGGTACGCCTGATCTACGTTTAATCACAATTAAAAACGCACCTGCCCTGGATTTGGCATGTGCGTTTTTTTATGCAATGAAAGGCTAATGTCGGAAATAGATAACGTACAACTTGAAGAAATCTTTCAATGTACCCGCTGCGGGTACTGTTGCCAGGGAGAAACTACGGTTTCTCTTGATGCTGATGATCAAGAACGGATGATTGAAGAGCTCGGCCTGCCCCGTGAGGAGGTTCGAAAAAAATACTGGCGGGTAACCGGCAGGGTCGTTCAGATGCAGATAGTCGACGGCCATTGCATCTTTTATAATGAAGATACCGGTTGTACGGTGCACAAGGGCAGACCGTGGCGATGCGGACAGTGGCCTCTGCATCCGAGCATGCTGGATGACGAGAACAATTACAAAACCATCAGCGCCTCCTGCCCGGGCATAAACAAAGAGCTCAGCTACGAAGAATTCTGCAGGAAACTACAAAAACTGCTTGAGCAGGAAGGGACGCTGATCTGTTGAAATTTGTTTTTCTCTTTCTGGGCAAGACCAGACAGGACTATCTTGATGCCGCTATCCGGGATTATGCGGATCGGCTTGGTCGATACCTGCCGGTGGAACTTGTTGTCCTTAAAGAAAAATATAACCGCAATGCCTCGGATGCGGTCATCAAACGGGCCGGGGCCGATCAGCTCCTGGCCCGGTGCGGAAAAAACAGTTTTAAGGTAGCCCTGGATCTCTCCGGCAGACAATACGATTCAACGGGCCTTGCCCGCGTGGTCCGGGGATTCCAGGATCGTGGCCTGCAGGCGGTGTATTTTCTTATCGGCGGACACCTGGGCCTGCATTCGACTGTTGTTGAGGGGGCGGACCTGGTCTGGTCCCTTTCAAACCTGACCTTTACCCATGAAATGACCAGGATGATCGTCCTTGAACAGTTGTACAGGGCCTGTACGATAAATGGGGGACAAAAATATCATAAATGATATGGATATAGAGCAATACAAAACAAACATTCCCCCGAGTTTTCTCCGGTTTGCAGAGCAGATCAAGGGCAATTCCCCGGTAGCCGTCCACTCAATGTATGTTGTCGTCAGTGTTTTGACACCGGACTTCAACCCTGACGGTTCGGATATAAATTCCCTCATCGTTGTCGAAGAGCACCAGCTGGATTTTTTAGATTTTCTCATTACGCTGGGTAAAGAGTTCCGGGAGCATCGGGTCGCTCCTCCGCTGGTGATGACCGCGGAATATATCGACCATTCCCTTGATGTCTTTCCCATAGAGTTTTTTAACTTCCAGGCAATTCATCACACCCTGTTCGGCGATGACCTCCTCGGTCGTTTACAGATCGTCGACAAACATCTTCGTCTGCAGTGCGAACGGGAAATCAAGGCAAAGCTGCTCTGGCTTGGCCAGATCTATATCGAAACCCTTGGCGATCGAAACAGGTTGTCGGAAAAGCTGGCCGCTTCCATTACCGGTTTTTTCCCGTTGTTTCGTGCCATCATCCATCTTGCCGGAAAGGATGCGCCACTGGGCTGCAAAGAGGTACTGCAGACATTCGGCGCAACCGTGGGTCTTGAATCGGATATCTTTGCAAGGATTCATCAGATGAAAATCGCCGGGGAACAAGTGGCTCAGATGGATGAGCTCAGTTCCTGTTTCAGCAGCTATTACCAGGCCACCGAGCGTATTGCCCACTATGTCGATCAACTCTCCTGTTAAAATTTTTTGTATTCTTCTCTTTGCCCTGTTCCTGCCTCTGTCGGCAGCAGCAACCCCGCAGATACCGGCGCAGCCCTCCGGGTATGTAGTCGATCTCGCAGGTGTTATTGACGGACAGAGAAAAGAGCAGCTCAACAATCTGCTCCGGGATCTTGAACGGAAAACCACCGCCCAGATGGTTATTTTAACCATCAAGTCGCTGGACGGGCAGGATATCAACTCCTTTTCTCTCCAGACCGCAGAACAGTGGAAGATCGGCCGCAAGGGTAAGGACAACGGGTTGTTGTTTGTGGTTGCCATGAAGGACCGCAAATATCGTTTTGAGGTCGGCTATGGTCTTGAATCCATTCTGCCCGACAGTCTGGTCGGGTCGATAGGGCGGAAATTTCTGGTCCCTTATTTTAAGCAGGGACAATACGGGGAGGGCATTGCCGCGGCCACCGGTGCGGTCCTGAACGTGCTTGCAAAGTCCTACGGCGTTACAATTACCGGGATTGATACATTGCCGGCCGGGGCTCGGACCCAAGCCGGAAACGGAAGTTCCGGGTTCTTGTTTTTCTTTTTCATCCTCATCGGCATTGTGATCGTGTATTCGCGGTCCGTCAATAAACGGTTGAGGGGGAAGGGCGGGCGTCGTTTTGGCGGCCCCGGTATCGGGCCGGTTATTTTCCCGGGCGGCGGCGGATGGGGTGGTGGTTCGTCCGGCGGATTCGGCGGATTCAGCGGCGGAGGCGGCGGTTTTGGCGGTGGCGGAGCCTCGGGGGGCTGGTAAAGTGTATTTTTTGTGCTCGGGTAAACCGGCATGCCCCGCGGGCACAACGAACGATGAAAATGTGTAAGCTCTCAGCAAGTAGCCCACGGAGTCTGCGCTCGAAGTCTGCGCTCGAAGTCTGCGCTTATCTATCTATCTATCTATCTATGTATCTATCTACCTCTCCGTCCGATCAGACCGGCTCACATTTTAAACCCGAAACCCGGAACCCGAAACCCGAAGCCCTCTGATTTTAGATAAAATTTGTATATTGATTTTAGGATGTTGTATTTGCAGGTCTATGAACATTTAAGGAGGATGCAGTGAGCCAGGGTATAAAAACAGTTTTGATTATTCTCGGGGTCCTGGTGGCCCTGGTCGGCGGTATTGTCTTGTGGGGCGTCGGTCAGTATAACCGGGTTGTGGCCATGGATGAACAGGTGAAGTCCCAGTGGGCCCAGGTGGAAAATCAGCTCAAACGTCGTTTTGACCTGATTCCCAACCTGGTGGAAACCACCAAGGGCTATGCTAAACATGAGAAGGAGATTTTCGAAAACATCGCCAATGCCCGGACTAAATATTTTCAGGCCGGAAGCGTTGAACAAAAGGTTGCCGCTGCCAACGGATTTGAACGGGCCCTGTCCCGTCTGCTGATGTTGCAGGAACAGTATCCGAACTTAAAGGCCAACGAGTCCTTTCTCAAACTCCAGGATTCCCTGGAGGGCACGGAAAACCGTATCGCGGTTGAACGAAAACGGTATAACGATGCGGTGCGGATGTTGAATACCTATCGCCGGACCGTGGTTGGTCGTTTTATAGCGGCCCTGGCCGGAGTCGAGGCTGCGGCGTATTTTGAAGTGCCGGAATCGCAGCAGCAAGTACCCAAGGTGAAATTTTAAAGATAATTCAGTCCGACAAATGGTCGGTTAACACCGGCCTGTCGGATTGAAGTCCGACCTGCAAGTCTTAGGGCTCGCTCAAAAGCAACTTCGTAGAGGTGAGGTCTAATGTGGACATTTAGAGAAGTGATCTGATTGGATGCAACCGCAGGCGTAGCAGGGCTACGGTGACGATTGCATAATTGAAGATCGCTTTTCTAAATTTTCTAAATTTTCTAAATGTTCAAAGTGCGCCTCAGAATGCGAAGGTATTTCTGAGCGAACCTTTAGCTTGAGATTATAGTCTTTGGTCGCGGTAGAATTTATGAACACCGTATTGGGCGACATAGGTCATTTCGCCTGCCCAGGAGGGGTTGACATCTTTGCGGTGATAAAAGGTCGCACCATCGGTAAAGTCGGACGTGGTCATGGCTTTTAAAGCGGACTGCAGGCAGTCGACCAGCGCGTCGGATTCCGTGGGCAGGTAGGAATTTTTCTGAAAGGTCCAGCTGAACTGATACGGCGCATTGACGACCTGCTCGACACTTTCATGGGTCTGCACGGCACGGTTCAGCGTCACATGAGCCACGGCCAGCTGGCCGATCTGTGGTTCACTTCGTGCTTCGTGATAGATATTTAATGTAAGCCAGAGGAGTCCTTCAAGGAAACTCATCGTATGCACCATTGAATGAGGATACCAGTTCCCCTGGAGTACCATGATCAAATAATAATCAAATAACTCCGGGGTCTGTAAGAAGGTTGCCGGTGCCTCGGATTCGTTCAGCCAGCCCCGTCAATCCAAAGCCCCCGGGTGAGCAGGCCTGATCGGAAAAAAACGGGGGTGCTGGTACACCCTTACGAATAAGCAATGGTAACCGTCCATGTCTTTACTAGAGGAAAGAATAACCAATAATCAGGAAAAAGCAATACGTTGCCCTGTTATTCTCAATCTGAGAACTATTACACATTGAACTTACAGTATAAATTTTTTTACTTATAACGAATTTGTTATCCGGATATGGCTGAAGGTCGCTTCTGCGGAATTATTCGTTGAAATTTAAATCTTGTCCGTTTTTTTCTTGTATTCCCGGATGAATCGATTTGGCCGATGCTTGTATCCTTTTCCGCAGCCCTTGCCATCCCTGTGACAAGATATGTGTTCACTGAATAATGGTGGAGGAGGTGGAGGTGCCGGCCTTGGCCATTGAAGAAAAAATTCGTGGCATTGTTGAACGGATTACCTACCACAACGCTGATAGCGGCTGGTCGGTAATAAAAGTTACTCCGTTTAACGGCTATGGTGAACTGGTCACCGTGACCGTCCACCAGATGCGGGTTTTTGCCGGTGCCACCATGGAGTTTGCCGGCAACTGGACTGTTCATCCTCGGTTCGGACGACAGTTCAAGGCGATTCGGGCAACCGAGCTTCGACCGGCAACCGCCGGAGCACTTGAAAAATATCTCGGCTCCGGGCTGATCAAAGGGGTCGGACCGAAAACCGCCCGTAAAATTGTCCGTCATTTCGGCTCCGACACGCTGGATATTTTTGAGCATCATATCGACCGTCTCGTAGAAGTTCCTGGTATTGCAGAAAAAAAGCTCACTTCTATAAAAAAAGCCTGGTCGGAACACCGGGCAATTCGGGATGTAATGATCTTCCTCCAGTCCCATGGTCTGTCCACCCTTTTTGCCGTGCGGATATATAAACAGTATGGCGATAACGCCATTGCCCTGGTCACGGAAAATCCATACCGGCTGGCGGTTGATTTTTACGGGATCGGTTTTTTCTCTGCTGACAAAATCGCCCGATCCATAGGTTTTGCCGAAAACGCACCCCTGCGTATCCGGGCAGGTATTCGTCATGTCCTTTCGGCAAGCAGAGAACAGGGCCACTGTTATCTGATGTTGGAACAGATCAAGATCAAGGTTGCCGAACTCCTCCAGTTTGATCCCGGGAATATGCTGGAAGAACTTCTGGTGGACATGGCCGCTAATCGTGAGCTGTGCGAACGGGACCTGCAGGCGGAGGATGGAACCATTGCCCACTGTTACTACTCCCGCAGCCTGTATTATGATGAAGAATATGTTGCCCGGAGAGTTGCCGGCCAATGCGGAAAAACAGCAGTCGACGAGGAACGGGCTGCCCGATGGCTGTTGCGGTATGGTTCTAAGAGTGCACTTCAGCTCAGCAGGCAGCAGCAACGTTCCCTGCTTGGAATTGTCGGGCAAAGATGTGCTGTTCTGACCGGTGGTCCCGGTTGCGGCAAGACCACGATTACACGGGTACTGGTGTCACTCATGCAGGCCATGGGCCGCTCGGTATTACTGGCAGCGCCCACCGGCCGCGCCGCCCAGAGAATGACCGAGGTCATAGGACTTGAAGCTGGAACCATTCATCGACTGCTTGAATACCAGGGCAGGGACTTCAAGCGCAATGAGGAAAATCCGTTGCAGACCGATATGCTCATCGTTGACGAGTGTTCCATGCTCGATATCAGCCTCAGCGCCTCATTGCTCAAGGCTGTTTCCAGGGAGACGATGATACTTTTTATCGGTGATGCCGACCAGCTACCGTCGGTCGGTGCCGGAAATGTACTGTTGGATATTATCAACTCCGGCGTGGTTCCCTGCTTTCATCTCACTGAGATTTTTCGTCAGGCCGGACAGTCGCAGATTATAGCCTGTGCCCACCTGATCAATTCCGGCCAGGTTCCACGAATCGGCTCTCCTTTTAAAGACCCGGATCTCTGGAAGTCGTCGGATTGCTTTTTTATGGACGCCGAAGAGGCAACCCTCCGTCAGCTGCAGGTTATTGCCCGGATCAAGAAGCACTATGCCACGGTTGAAGAGCGGGAACAGGCCGCAGGCGGGGATCCCTATTCCTATACCGAACATCCCTATGACGATGAACCGCTGCAGCTCCCGGAAGCGTTCCGTCACGTCTCCGGCCAGGCTGTAGTGACCGCTGATTCAGCCGCAGGCGAACTGGCGGCGGTCTTGAAAAAAATCCACCCCTGGTCTGCACTCTACTATGGCCTGACCGCTGCCGGAGTAATCAGAGAACTCTATGCAACATGGATTCCCAGGTATTGCAAAGGAGCGGAGATTCAGGTGCTTTCGCCGATGATCAGAGGCAGCCTTGGTACTGCCCGGTTGAATACCATGATCCAGGCCACGGTCAATCCTGCTGCCCGGGGCAGAGCGGAACTGGCCCTGGGGGAAAAGATCTTCAGGGTCGGGGACCGGGTCATCCACCGGCGCAATAATTATGATCTTGAGGTGTTTAACGGAGACATCGGGACAATTGTCGCGGTGGATAACAATGATCTTAAACTCAGGGTTTCCTTTTTGCCGGATCATCGTCAAGTCGAGTATCAGCGTGAACAGATCACCGAACTTGAGCACGCCTTTGCCATTACCGTTCACAAGGCGCAGGGCTCGGAGTTTGAAGTGGTTATCCTGCCGGTAGTCTCCCAGCATTATCGAATGCTCTTTCGTAACCTGATCTACACCGGTCTGACACGAGCACGCAGGCTTGCGATTTTCGTCGGCACCCGAAGGGCCTTTGCCATGGCCGTCCACAATAAAGATACCTCTGAGCGGCAGACGGCACTGGCGGCATTGATCAGGCAGTTTTCGTGAATACTTGCAAGGGCTCGTCCGCCGCCGGGGACGCTCCGGCGACACGGTTATGAAGAATAGGGCCATTGGTCAGAACAATTTGTACCTCTTCAGGCAGCAGCACGATGTTTGTTGAGCGAACCCTTAACCTGTGACCTGTAACGGAACTGTTCTTGAAATGGTAACTATTCAGGAGCACCCCACGGAGTCTACGCTCGAAGTCTGCGCTTATCTACCTCTCTGCAGGGTCAGGCCTGATTCACATAGGAATCACTGTAGTTCACAGGCCTGACTGCACAGATATGGAGCACTCCTGAACGGTTACAGGTGGTGGTAGGGCTAGTTCTCTGCCCCTACCTGAATAGTTACAATTTAACAAGAAATCTGACAGGCTGAAGGAATGAGGAGTCCTGTCCGGTGAATATTTTGAATGCTGATTCAGTGGGAGTTAACCGGGGTGTTGTCAATTTTTGCTTGAAAATGAAGAGGATTTATGATAGTTAGATTCCTCTTATCATCGACTTATCATAAGTCCGCCCCCTGCAGGCAGAAGCTCTTCAGCCTGATTTTATCTGTGTGAGAAACTCAGGTCTTAAATGTGAGAAACTCAGGTCTTAAAATAAATAGAAGGTAAGGAGTACCTATGAGTGCAAAAATAATCAGCGGAACTGAAACGGCAAAGGCCATCCGTGAAGAATTGAAAACCGAAGTTGCCCAGTTAAAGGAACAGCATGATCTAGTTCCCGGCCTGGTCACGATTCTGGTTGGAGAAGATCCTGCTTCACAGTCCTATGTCGCTGCCAAAAACAAAACCGCGCATAATCTGGGTATTCACTCGGAGCAGGTAACCCTGGATGCCGATACCAGCGAGGAAGATCTCCTGGCCCTGGTTGATAAATATAACAAGGACACAAATATTCACGGTATCCTGGTTCAACTTCCCTTGCCCAAACATATCAACGAAGCCAAGATTCTCTACGCTATTGACCCGAACAAGGATGTCGATGGCTTTCACCCCGTGAATGTGGGCAAGATGATGCTTGGCGAGCAGTGCTTCCTTCCCTGTACACCCCATGGCTGTCTTGAATTGCTGCAGCGTTCCGGTGTGGAAACCAGTGGTGCCGAGGTGGTGGTTGTCGGCCGGTCCAATATTGTCGGCAAGCCTGTTGCCAATCTGATGCTGCAGAAACGTGAAGGCGGCAATGCCACGGTGACGCTCTGTCATACCAGAACCAGGGATATGGATTTTCATACCAAAAGAGCCGACATTCTGGTGGTTGCCGCCGGTGTTGCCAACATGATCAAGGCCGATCAGGTTAAAGAGGGCGTTGTCGTTATTGATGTCGGTGTCAATCGCATAGGCGTGTCCGAGAGTGGCAAGGCCATTCTTGCCGGCGATGTCGAGTTCGAATCCGTTAAGGAGAAAGCTGCCGCCATTACTCCGGTTCCCGGCGGAGTCGGTCCGATGACGATTACCATGCTCATGAAAAATACCGTCCAGGCCGCCCGTCAGTTAGCCGGACTGGAGTAATTTTCAGTTTTATTATATATCTCAGGGGTGCTCTGATGCTCATCAGGACCGCCTCTCTTTGTCTTTGACTTCTGCTGAGGAGCCGCATCATGACAAGTCAGAAAGGATGTGAAAGCTGTAATACCATAACCGGAGAATCGACTATCGATCTCCTGAATCAGGATCTTGCCAAGCAGGTTCGCACCGCCTACGATCGGATTGATGATCGAGGGATGTCTGCCTGTCTTTTTGGATCCGGCGGCACCTGCTGTCGAATCTGTAATATGGGACCCTGTCAGATCATTGACGGTGTTGAGTCCATGATCGGCGTCTGTGGTGCAACCGCTGATACTGTAGCTGCCAGAAACTTTGCCCGGATTGTTGCCGCCGGTACCGCTGCCCATACCGATCATGCCCGTGAGATGGTTCGTGGATTTATCGCTACGGCCAAGGGCGAAACCCCGCATGAAATCAAAGATGTGGATAAACTCCATAAGATGGCGGCTATCTTCGGTATCGCAACCGAGGATCGTGACAAAAATGAGATTGCCCTGGAACTCGGTGAACGAGCGCTGGCTGAATTCGGCCAGCAGGAAGGGACCCTGAGCATGATGAAAAGGGCACCTGAGAAACAGCAGGAGATCTGGAAAAAAGAGGCCGTTGAACCCCGTGGTATCGATCGTGAGGTTGTTGAAACCATGCACCGGACCCATATGGGTGTTGATCAGGAATACCACAATATCATGAAGCAGGCGGCTCGCTGCTCGCTGGCCGACGGCTGGGGTGCTTCCATGCTCTCCACCGAGCTGACCGATATCATGTTCGGCACTCCGGTTCCAATACGGGCCATTGTTGATCTTGGCGTACTGCGTGAAGATATGGTCAATGTAACCGTACATGGCCATGAGCCGCTTCTGGCCGAGTCTCTCTGCCTGGCTGCCGATGACGAAGAAATTCTTGCCCTGGCAAAAAAAGCAGGGGCCAAGGGGGTTAATCTGGCCGGTGTCTGCTGTACCGGTAATGAGATCCTGATGCGTCGCGGCATTCCGGTGGCAGGTTCCTTTATCCAGCAGGAGATGGTTCTGGCAACCGGTGCGGTCGAGGCCATGGTTGTTGATGTTCAGTGTATCATGCAGTCGGTTGCCCAGGTTGTGAAAAACAAGCATACCGACATCATCACCACCAATTACCGTGCCAAGATGCCTGATGCCGTCCACATTCAGTTTGAGGAGCACGATGCCTACAACTGTGCCAAAGAAATCCTCAAGAAAGCCATCGCCAACTTTAAGAAACGGGGCGAGTACTACATCCCGGAAAACAAAAAACTCGATGTCGTGGTCGGTTTTTCCCATGAAACCATCAATTACATGCTTGGCGGCCGTTTTCGCCAGTCCTATCGACCGCTCAATGACAACATTATCAATGGTCGTATCCGCGGCGTAGGGGCCCTGGTTGGTTGTGAACATTACAAATACTCCGATGATGTTCATTTTGAAATTGCCAAAAAGCTGATCGAGAATAATGTCCTTGTGCTGGCCACCGGCTGTGCTGCCCAGGCCCTGGGCCGCAGGGGACTTCTCCGTCCGGAAGCGGCTACCGAATATGCCGGTGACGGCCTGCGCGAGGTCTGCGAGACCGTTGGTATGCCTCCGGTCCTTCATGTCGGATCCTGTGTTGATAACTCCCGTCTTCTCATTGCCCTGACCGAAATGGTCAAGGAAGGTGGACTCGGCGACGATATTTCCGAACTGCCTGCAGTTGGATCCGCTCCGTTGTGGATGAGTGAAAAGGCTGTTGCAATCGGACAGTATTTTGTCACCAGCGGTGCTCATGTTGTCTTCCAGAACCTGCCTACCACCGGAGCCAAGGCCTTTAATGACTTTGTGTTAAACGGCATGAAAGACGTGTACGGTGCCAGCTGGGGGGTAGCCGAGACCGCAGAGGAAATCGCCGATGCGATGATTGCTGCTATTGATGAAAAACGTGATGCTCTTGGAATCAACAAGAAGCAGGAACGGGTGCTCATGGATATGCAGATGCGTCGTGATCTCGAGGGCGGGCAGGCATTGCCCGGCGCCGGCTGCGGACATGGCGGCAACTAAGAAGAGAACGTCCTGATGACAGGTCGACCTGCCGGTCGGCCTGTTCAGCGTCATGAGAGAAAATAGACCCAACAGGGTCTATCCGGAAATATGAAGGGGAAGGAGGATCGATGAAATCAGGGAGTAATCTGGAGCGGGTACTTGCAAGCGGCGAGTTTGCCGTGACCGGTGAGCTGGGGCCGCCCAAAAACAGCGACCCTGAGGTGGTCAGGAAAAAGGCACGCATCCTCAAAGGAAATGTTGATGCCGTTAATATTACAGACTGCCAGACCGCTATTGTCCGGATGTCCAGTATCGGAGCCGGTCTGATAGCACAGTCTGAAGGGGTTGAACCGGTCATCCAGATGACCTGTCGTGACCGAAACCGAATCGGTATGCAGAGTGATCTGCTGGCCGCTTCGGCCATGGGCCTTAAAAACCTGCTCTGCCTCACCGGTGATCACCAGAAGTTCGGTAACCATCCCGGTTCCAAGGGTGTCTTTGACATGGATTCCATCCAGATGCTCGGCATGGTTCGAGACATGCGGGATGGTAAAAAATTTCAATGCGGAGAAGAGATAAAAGGTGCCGCACCCAGGCTTTTCCTTGGGGCTGCCGCCAATCCCTTTGCCTATCCTTTTGAATTCCGGGCTGTTCGGCTGGGTAAGAAGGTTGCCTCCGGTGCCGATTTTGTTCAGACCCAGATCATCTACAATGTAGAAAAGTTTTCCAGGTTTATGGAAATGTGCCGTGATATGGGCCTTGATAAAAAGGTCTATATCCTGGCCGGTGTAACGCCGCCTAAGTCCCTGGGCATGGCCCGCTACATGAAGAAATTCGTTCCGGGCATGGACGTGACCGATGAGGTCATTGACCGGATGAAAGGTGCTGCCGACAAACAGCAGGAAGGGATTAATATCTGTGTTGATATTATTAATCAGGTCAAGGAAATAAAAGGCGTTGCCGGTGTCCATGTCATGGCCATCGAATGGGAGGAGGCGGTTGCTGAAATATGTGAAAAAGCCGGATTACTGCCCAGACCGACCATTGATGTGGTTGATGAACCCGTCGTAACCGAAGCCGCTGTTACCGAGACCATTACCGTTCAACCCGCTGAAGAGGCCGTTGAGACTGCAGATTCCGAGACGGTCGATGACGTACTTGCCCAGGCCAGAAAAGAAGCTCAGGAGATAGTCGCTGCTGCCCGGGCCGAAGCCCGATCGATTAAAACACAGGCCGTCCAGGAGCCTGTAGAAGAGAATAAAGGCAATATCGTTGCCGGTGCCCAGAGTGATGCAGGAGAACATGCGATGAATGAAAAAGAGCGCCTGATGGCGTTAGATTCTATGAAGCAGGGACTTGAGGCGTTGAAAAAGGCCTATGGCCTGGACGACGATCAATTTGCCGCCCTGATGAACTTTGCCGGCGCAGAAGCCATTTTGAAGAAAGAGCCGCCTGCAGCAGCTGCAACCACAGCACCTCCTGCTGCTGCCGCACCGGCCGCGTCGGCTGCACCAGCTGTAGAGGCTGCAGCCGAAGAGGACACGGATGCCGATGCTGCAGCTCAGGCAAAGGCTGCTGCCGAGGCCAAGGCCAAAGCAGAGGCGGAAGCAAAGGCGGCTGCCGAGGCCAAGGCCAAAGCAGAAGCGGATGCTCAGGCAGAGACCGAGGCCAAACAGAAGGCGGCTGCCGAAGCCAAGGCCAAAGCAGAGGCGGAAGCAAAAGCGGCTGCCGAGGCCAAAGCCAAGGCTGAACAGGAGGCAAAGGAGGCTGCCGAAGCCAAGGCCAAGGCAGAGGCGGATGCTGCTGCTGCAAAAGCCGTCGAGGAAAAACCCGCATCCAAACCAGCCCCGGCGGGTCTTGGTGCCCCTGAGCTTGCTGTCGAGGAAACACCTTTTGCCGATCGGGCCACCACGGTTCCGGCATCTTCGTACAAACAGGACTATTCCGGGGCAATCCGCGAGGTTGTGCTTGGTAATGGCGACAATACCGTCACCGTCGGCGGCTCGGAAGTACTGCCTTTCCATCTCTTTGAAGGAAAGATGCCCCATGAGCCGTTGATTGCCATGGAGGTTCAGGATATCAAACCGGATAACTGGCCTGCCACCCTGACTCAATATTTTGATGACGTCATGGACAACCCGGTTGCCTGGGCTCAGAAATGTGTCAATGAGTATAATGCAGACGCCTTGAACATCTACCTGATCGGTACCGACCCCAATGGTGAGAACAGGTCGTCCGCGGATGCCGCTAAGGATGCGGCGGCAATAATTGAGGCTGTTGATGTACCCATCATCGTCTGGGGCTGCGGGAACAATGAAAAAGATACCGACACCCTGCGTGAAGTCACCTCGATAATTGGTGACAAAAAAGTATGTCTGGCCCCACTTGAAGATGCCAACTACCGTGCAATCGGTGCAACCGCCATGGCGTTCCAACATCCCATGGTTGCAGCTTCGCCCATTGATGTCAACCTGGCCAAACAGCTGAATATTCTTCTTGAAAATCTTGGGGTCAACCTGGAAACCGTGTTGATGGATCCTTCCATCGGCGCCCTTGGTTATGGTATCGAGTATACCTACTCGGTTATGGAGCGGATCAGAATCGCCGCCCTGACCCAGAAGGACGAGAAACTGCAGGTGCCCATCATCTGTAATCTCGGCCGAGAGGTCTGGAAGACCAAAGAGGTCGGCCTGGCCAGCGATGACGTTCTTGGTGATCAGGAACGCCGCGGCATCATGATGGAGGCCATGACCGCCTCCTGTATGATGGTGGCCGGTGGTGAAGTTCTGATCATGCGTCACCCCAAGGCGATTAATATGACCAAGTCGCTCATCAAGGGCTTGATGGCCTAATTGCCATTCAAGATAGTTTTTAATAACTTTTAATTATATCCAGGAGTTATCTCAATGTCGAAGATCATCTGTTCCGCAGCGATTCGTGGCGCCAAGAATATCATTGACATGGCCGAAGAAAGCTACGAAGAGGCCCTGAAAAAATTCGGTCCTGAACAGGAAGTTGCCTTCCCGAATACAGCGTACTTTCTGCCTATTATCTATTCCATGCTTGGAGCCAAAGTTGAAAAACTCGGCGACATGAAGGATATCTTCCAGGAGTGCCGAGGTCTTCTTCCCCCGGTTGTCACCGAGGATATCTGGCTGCCGTATCTGGCTCCTGCCCTTGATGCGGGGATGGCGACCTTTTTCGCCGAAGAGATGTATGAGGCCATTCGCTATCTCAATGAGCCGAATTTCTACACCAAAACCGAAGAGCCAACCGAAGACAATCTCTGGCTGGGCGCTGCCGATGATGTCATCTTCCGTAAACGCGGGGTTGAGTTTGTCGATGGAACCGCACCGGGTTTTGCTGCCATCATGGGGACGCCGACCGATAAAAAGGTTGCCTCCAAAATTGCCCTTGAGCTGCAGGAGAAGAATCTGTATATCTTCATGCATGACCAGAGTGAAGGCAAGAATATGGCTGAACTGCTGGTTGAAAACGGTGATCAGGTCGGCTGGGGTACCCGGCTGGTTCCCTTTGGCAAGACGTATACATCTGCGGTCTTTGCCATCGGTTTTGCCTGTCGTGTAGCGCTTGCCTTCGGTGGTATCAAACCGGGCGACTATAAGGGCAACCTGCTCTACAACAAGGATCGGACCTTTGCCTTTATCATGGCCTTTGGTCCGGTATCCGATGAATGGTATGCCAATGCCGCCGGAGCCATCAACTGGGGATTCCCGACCATTTCCGACTATGACATTCCCGAGGTTCTGCCCACCGGCATCTGTACCTACGAGCATGTCGTCTCCAACGTTCCCCATGACGAGATCGTCCAGAAGGCCATCGAGGTTCGCGGCCTGAAGGTCAACGTAACCAAAATTGATATTCCGATGTCGTTCGGACCGGCCTTTGAAGGTGAGCGTATCCGTAAGGATGATCTCTATATGGAATGCGGCGGTGGCCGGACCACCGGTGTCGAGGTCCTGATCTCCAAGGAGATGGATGAGGTTGAAGATGGTCTTGTCACTCTTGAAGGCCCGGACATCAGCGATATCGAAGAGGGGCAGAACCTGCCCATCGGTATTCTGGTAGAGGTTGCCGGTCGTGAGATGCAATCCGATTTTGAGCCCATTCTCGAGCGGCAGTTTCATCACCTGATGAACTACATTCAGGGAATCATGCACATTGGTCAGCGAAATATCATGTGGG
>DRKH01000237.1 GCA_011051825.1 Desulfobulbus sp. | reverse complement strand
TTCGCTGGCGTCGGGCTTGACCATGCGTAGATTTTTTTCAATAGTCCCATGGAAGAGCTCTATGATCTGCGGGACATAGGAGATGTTTTTTCTGAGTTCGACCGGATCACGCTGTCTGATATCAAGACCGTCAATCAGGATGGAGCCCATCTGCGGGATGTAGAGGCCGTTGGTCAGTTTCAGCATTGACGTCTTTCCCGAGCCCGAGCCCCCTGCAATGGCGATGATTTCTCCTGCCTTGACCTGCAGGTTCATGCCGGAAATAACCGGCCCCCGTTCACCGGTATACCTGAGGCCGACACCGGTGAAGGTGATGTTTCCCTTGAGGCGGAACAGGGCCGGGTCAACAGCGGTGAGCTTGCCTTCCGGCGGGGTACGGACCAGTTTGTGGACCTGACCGATGCTGCGAAAGATAAAACGAATGCGTATCAGAGAGTTGACAATGGCCTGCATCGGGGTGAGCACTCTCCAGACCAGCATCATGGAGGCAATCAGGGCGCCGGTGGTGATGTGGCCCTGCCAGACCAGCCAGATGCCGGTGGTCAGGGTGCTGATTCCGGCAATGACCGACAGGCCGTAGGCAAACGCCTCTATGAGTGAGGTCAGGAAGGCGGAAGAAAAACTGGTCATGGCGGCCTGGCCGGACAGCTCATGAAAGCGCTGCCACCAGGTTTCACCCAGTCCGTGGGCCTTGAGTGCCCTGATTTTCTTCATGGTTTCCACCAGCAGGGCCTGTTTTTTTACCCCGGCGATTGCCCCCTCCTCGGTGCGGGCCTGGATTCTCGGCAGCATGACCAGGGCCAGAGTGATATAGCAAAGGGCCAGGATTAAAGGGATCAGGGCCAGGGGCCCGCCGATGACGGCGATGGTGATGATGAAGATGAGGGTAAACGGCAATTCCAGTACTGCTATGCCGGTCGGGCCGGAAAAGAATTCACGGATGGAGTCAAAATCCTTGATTCGGGCCACCTGGGATGGGATGGAGGAGCCTTCAATCAGTCGCGGCGGTAAAAACAGGAGGCGCTCGAAGATCAATTGGCTGGTGATGGCATCGACCCGGACCCCGAAAAAGGCCAGACTCCTGGCCCGCAGGTAGCGCAGCATGACCTCCATGGTCATGGCCAGCAGGGCGCCGAATACAAGGTATTGCAGCGTTTCCACCGAGCGGCTGCCGATAACCTTGTCATAGACGGTCATCACAAACAGGGACGAGGCCAGGGCCAGGATATTGATCAGGAAGCTGACCATAAAGGCCTGCAGGAAGATGGCGTCAAACCGTTTGATCAGCTGACGAAACCATTTCAGGGGGTTTTCACCGGCATTGGAGCGGACAGTATCTCCGGCAATGGTTTCCTGGGTCAGGGGGGTAAATCGATAGAGGGTGCCGCGGCATTCGCTGATTTCCCGTATCGGCTTTATGGTGTCATCGGCTGGGTTGTACACCTCGCATCCGGTTCCTTCTGCATCGGGAAGCAGGATGTAGGGGATATCATCTTTGCAGACAAAGAGACAGGGGGTTAATCGTGGGTCTACGTTGTGGAGATGAATCTTGGTTGAGCGGGTATGAAAACCAAGATTGATCATGCTGTTGACCAGATCAACCCGGTCAAGTTCGCCCGGCATATGGGGCAGGGCTTCACAGATTTGTTTTGCCTGCCCGCGCCAGCCAAGAGCTGGAAGCAGGAAGGTAAGGGCACGGGCATGGGGGGAAACCCTGTCCAGCCCCAGCCAGCCGGCCGGTTCAAGGACCTTGCGGAAGTGGAGAGCCTTTTCCGTATACTGTGCGGTACTGCTCATATTCGGAACTCCCGGAACGGGAGGACGTTATGGATTTTTGAATCAGCCGGAGCCGTTTCCTGGAGCCGTCCGCGATGAAGAAAATATTCCCGGTCGGCAAGGCGGAGGATATTTCGGTCATCGGAGATGATGATCATGACCGTTCGGGGCTTGAGTCGGCCAAGAACACCGAACATCAGGTTGTATCCGTGTTTGTCCAGGCCGCGATCGGCGTTATCGAAAAGGATGATCCTTGGTTTATTTGCCAGGACCCGGGCTATGGCGATGCGTTGCTTAAGGCCGGGCGGGATGGGGTCGGTCACGTTGTCGGTGAGCTGGGTTTCATACCCTTCCGGCAGGATGGCGACGGCATCATCAATGCCGAGGAGCCGGGCCACGACCATGGCGTCCTCCTCGTTGGCAGAGTTAAAGAACGTCAGGTTTTCCCGAATGGTCCCATAGAAAATAGTCCCTTTCTCAGGTAAATAGCCGACATGGGTGCTGAGGATGGCCGGGTTGACCTGGTGTGGCTGGGCCCCGTCGACCAACACCTCTCCTTTTGATGGTTTAATCAGGCCGGTGATCAGGTGGAGGATGGTTGTTTTTCCGGAGCCGGCACTACCGGATATGGCGAGGGAGTCTCCGGGATGCAGTTCCAGGTCCAGGTTCCGGAGGAGCTGGTGGTCTTTTTCATATTGAAACGACACATTGTTCAGGAGAAGATGGCCGGTCGGCTTTCTGATCTGCCTGGTCTGGCTGTAGGTCGTCGTCGGTAGATTAAAGATATCCTGAAGTTCTTTGCGGTCAATAAAAAAAGATTGAAACCGGGTCCAGAGCGACAGGGCCCGCTGGACCGGCTGCATGATTCTCCCTGAAAGCAGGACACAGGCGGCAAGTCCGCCGGTACCCATGTCACCGTGGATAACCTTGAGTGCACCGACGGAAACTACGGCAACCGTCATCACCTGGGAGAACAGCATGCCGCAGTTGAGGGCGATATTATTGGTCAAGGCCACCTGGTAATGGGCAAGAGAGATCCGGGACTGCAGCCGGTCGTTTCTGCGCAGGAAAAATTTTTCCAGGCCGAGGCCCTTGAGCGAGTGGATGCCCGACAGGGTTTCAATGATAAAATTATAACGGATTTTACTGCTGAAATCCTGCTCGGTAACCTGCAGTCGTAATTTATAGCCGACAAACCAGGCCAGCAGGCTGAAGGCGAAAAAAAGGCCGAGGGGTACAAAAACAAGGTTGCCCGCAATGTACCAGATCAGGAAAAGAAATATGAAGATAAAGGGGAGGTCGACGATGGTGAGCAGGGCCTGGCCGGAGTAGAAACCGCGCAGGCGGCTGATGGAGGCCATCTTCTGCAGGTATGTTCCCGAGCCCTGTTCTTCAAAACGCTGCATGGGCGACTGGAGGATATGTTCCATGGCCCTGCAGGCGGTTTTGTGTTCAAAGACGGCCCCGGACCAGGATGTCAGGTAGGACCGTGCAATACGCAGGAGCATTTCCAGGATCACGGCAGTGATAACGCCGAAGACGAGCAGCGTCAGAGTGCCGTAGCCATGGTTGGGCAGGATGCGGTCATAGGTCTGCAGCATCATGATCGGCATGGCCAGCGCCAACAGGTTGACGACCAGCGACGAAAGAACCAGATGGATGAGATTCACCCGAAATTCATGGCTCATGGTCATCTGGGATTGGTTCGGCATAAACAATAACGTTCCTGTTAAGGGCCTGTGAAAAAAGAACCTGACCAATCCGGCACTGTATCCTGGGGCCGTTTTTGAATGCCGGTCAATTGTCAAACCCGCAACGTTGTCGGCTACGTCCGCGGGTTTTCCATCATCACAACATCCGGATTGACCCCAAATTCAAGCACAGGAGCCGCCATGTTGTTTTCCAGCAAACCTGTAGGGGATTGGTCGAAAGTCAAAGGAATAGAAGATAAGTTATACGTATTATATGGAATTCGGAACGTGATGCAAGGTGGAATTGTCCTGGTGCTGTTTTTTTCACATTTTGCTGATTACTTGTGTTTTCGGAAGCCTGGGCACCCGCAGCTTCTTTTGAGCCTCCATGTACCGTTTTTGCAGGTATGAGATCCGTCAGCCCCCGGGTTCTTTCAACGGTAAGTGTGAGTCTTTTTTAAAGTTCCGCCTTGATTTTTTCTCTTTCCGTGTGACATAATGTTTTATGGAGCAGGAGGTCCTTTGTTTTTCATGGTTATTTCTGCTTCAATACTGTCTGCAGGCTGCCTGCTGTCTGGCTCGGGGGCTGCAGAAAAAAAAGAAACAGACGGGTGAGCTGCGGAATGATGTATGTGGTCTGACCGGTTTGAATCCCCGGGAACACTAAATCACACTATGTAAGGCGGATGGATTATGCGTTGTCCAAAATGTGGCTATATCTCTTTTGACCATTTGGAATCCTGTAAAAAATGTAACAAAGACATCAGTGAGGCCTCGGCTGATATTGACGGAACTGTTTTTGCCGTCGCTGCACCCGGGTTCCTGGATCTTGAGTATGACTCCTCCGCCGGGTCATTGGAGGAACAGGAAGGTGTTGCCGTTGGCGAAGAGAGCCCGGACGAGGCGGAGGAAAGTATTGAGCTGTCGTTTGAAGATGTCGAGAGCGAGGGCGATGGCGAAATTGTCATGGAACTTGATGATGACGGGGAAATCGGGGAAACCGATGGGGCGGTTCTTGAACTGGACGCCCTGGAGGAGGTTGCCCTGGAAGAGGAAATAACGCTGGATTTAGGTGATGAAGAAGAAACACCTGCGATAAAGGAGGAGGATGGATTGCAACTTGATTTCGGCGAGATAGACATCTCCGACCTTGCCCCTCCCGAGGAAGATGGTGAAGAGCTGGTTGCCGAGACGCTGAGCCTGGATGAAGAGACGTCCAGGGAACCCGCTCTTGCCGGCGGGCCCCCGCCTGCTCCGGCGTCCGTTGCCCCGGGCTCCGGTCTGGAGGATCTGCAGGTTGAAGATCTTGACCTGGATACCCCGGCTCCATTGGTTGCCGGGAGCAAAGCAGGAGATAAACTGATGCCGTCTGTAAAAACCGGGACGGCGCTGGATGATTTTGAAATTGATCTGGGTGAGTTGACCTTGGGTGATAAATAGAAAAAAGATGTTGACAACTGCAACAGATATTTGCTAATTAGTCTTTTCTTTACAATCCAGTTGCCGGGATAGCTCAGTCGGTAGAGCAACGGACTGAAAATCCGTGTGTCCCTGGTTCAAATCCTGGTCCCGGCACCAGTTTTTACATATAAATCCAACAGGTTGAAAAGCCTGTTGGATTTTTTGTTTCCGGCTGTTTGTATCTGCGTTTCCT
>DRKH01000236.1 GCA_011051825.1 Desulfobulbus sp. | reverse complement strand
TTTGGCCCGCATCAGGTTGTCGATATCCACCTCGGTGATAACAATGTCTTCGCCGATGAGCGAGTCCTGTCCCCAGGCCAGCACGTATTCCCAGCCGTCCCGGCCGTCCCGGATACGGGGGGTATCCAGGCTGCGGCTGAACTTGCCCTGCTGGTCAATAACTCCGGCTTCCAGGAGCTCGGAGACAATGGAGATCAGGCCGGAACCGCAGATACCGCTGGGTTTGATCCGACCAATGGTGACTATCATCGGATCAAAGGTTTCGGGATGAATCTGGAAATTTTCAATGGCGCCGGTGGAGGCCCGCATCCCGTACTGGATGCCGCCGCCCTCAAAGGCAGGCCCGGCGGAACAGGCCGCGCAGACCATCCAGTCCTTGTTGCCGACCACAATCTCGCCATTGGTGCCGATGTCGATAAACAGGCTGATCTGTTCCGATTTGGCCATCTGGCAGGCATGGACACCGGCGACAATATCGCCGCCCACGTAGGAGGATATGCAGGGGTAGAGAAACAGTCGGACGCTGGGATGAGCATGGATACCGAGCTCAGCCGCCTTGGTCAACGGGAACTGGCTTACCGACGGCACATAGGGCGACTCGCGGATGTATTTAGGGTCCAGACCGAGCAGAAGATGCGACATGACGGTGTTGCCGGCTGCCATAATATAGCTGATATCGGCCGGGCTGATGATGATTTCGCGGCAGATATCTTCGATAATGGTGTTGATGGTGTTGACTACTTTTTCCTGCAGCGCCCTGAGCCCGCCCGGCCGAGCGGCATAAATAATCCGGGAAATAACATCTTCCCCGTAGCTGATCTGACCGTTATAACCCGAGGCCTCGGCAATAATTTTTCCACTGTTCAGGTCGACCAGTACCCCGGAGCAGGTAGTGGTGCCGATGTCGACGGCCAGCCCATACAGGTGGGTTGTGGTGTTGCCCGATTCGACATCGATAATCCGAAAAGTCTCTCCCTTGTACTTGCCCCGCAGGAGCAGCAGGGTAATCTTCCATTCGGAATCACGCAGCGCTCTGGGCAGAATTTTAATAAGTTCCGGATGGTCATAGGATGGTTCCCTGGGATCGGGCATGACCTGGCGAATTCCCCGCATGACCCGCTGCATGTCGGATATATTGTCCTCCATGGTCGGTGGATCGAGTTCAAGGTAGAGCTTGCTGACCGGTGGATCGGTCTTCCATTCACCGATCAGGGTATCCAGCGAGCGGGCGGAGATGGTGCGGGTGGTCTTCGGCTTTCGTTTCAGGGCCTTGCCGCTCTTGGTGGTCATTTCCGGAATGGAGACCACCAGGTCGGATTCGACCGAGGACAGGCAGGCCAGACGAAAACCCTGATCCCAGTCCTCCTGTTTCAGGTTGGCCTTCTGCGAGCCGACTTCTCCCTGGTTGACTTTGACCTTGCATTTCCCGCAGACGCCGTCACCGCCGCAGTAGGCATGGATATATACGCCGGCTTCGGCCGCCGCTGAAAGTAAGTTCTCGCCCTTGTCAACGCTTACGGTTATGTTGTCCGGGAGAAATTGGATGGTATGCTTCATTGAAACTCCGATATAAAAGTAAATATCCGGTCGGCACCTCGTCTTCGCCCGATCCTTGCCTGTTCGCATATGACTCAATATAGCTCTCAAGCAGGCTCGGAGCCTACGCTTCCCTGAGCGAACCCGGGGCACTATCCAAACATGTACAGCTTGTCAAAAAGGGTCATTCCTGAGTAACAACCCGAATGTTTATCTATTAATATGGTGATTTTGTTTAGAAATAGGAATTTATAGCATGAAATTGGTGAGAAGGCAACGGGGGAACGGTAATGGATGAAAAGAATACGGAATCCGTGGGGAAAAAATGGTTGAAACTCAGCCTGCAGACACCCTCGCGGCTTGTTGAGTCGGTGTCGGACATGCTCGGAGTGCTCAGCGGATCCGGGGTGGAGATCAGCCCGGAAACAGAATCCGGCAGCCTGATCAGTGGGTTTTTCCCTGTTGAAGAGGGGGCGGATGTGGAAGGGGTCATCTCTTCCGCCCGCCCAGTTCTCGAAGAGCTGTTCCAGCTCTATGCTCAGCCCGTGCCGGAAATGCAAACCGAGATTATCGACGACCAGGACTGGGCCACCAGCTGGAAACGGTTTTTTCCCCCGATTGAGATTGTGCCGGGCCTGATCATCAAGCCCTCCTGGGAAGACTATCAGGCCAGGGGCAATGAGAAAGTGATCGAGATGGATCCCGGCCAGGCATTCGGCACCGGCCAGCACGCCTCGACCAGGATGGCCCTGTCCCTGCTGACAACCGGTCTGTCCGACCAGCCGGTGGAAAAAGTGCTTGATGTGGGCACCGGCACCGGAATCCTGGCCATGGCTGCGGTTTTGTTTGGTGTTGAATCGGTCCTGGCCATTGATAATGACCCGGAAGCGGTGCGGGTGGCTGGGGAAAATGTTGCAGCCAATGGACTTACAGGGCATATCTCGGTCAGTGTCACGGATCTTGCCGACGTCCGGGGGCCATTTTCTCTGATCTTTGCCAATATTGTCCATGACGTACTGGTGGAAATGGCACCGCAGTTTAAGGCACTGCTTTCCCCCGGCGGCAGGGTTGTCCTGGCCGGTATTTTAACAGGTGAGCAGGAGAAAAACATTCTCCAGGTGTATGGCGGGCTGGGCCTTCATCTGCAAACGAGCGAGCATGACGGGGAATGGGCTGCGTTGCTGTTGCAGAGGAGGTGAAGACCGCAGCGTGTTTCCTCGACTAAAAAATACTCGACTAAAAAATAAACTCTTCGGTGGATCGATTGTGTCCGTCCTGGAATAACTGCTTGACAGCCTGCCTTCAACTGCCATAATGAAAATGGAGTGTGGAACAAAAGTTCAGTGACCAGGGAGTGCTATGGAAAGCAGCTATTATGAAGAGGCGGGGCATCTGATCGTCAAAGTTTCCGGCAAGCTCGATACCATCAATGCCCCGAAATTCGGAAAAATCCTTGAAAAACTGCTCGCGGAAAAGCCGATTTCCTGCCTGCTCGATTTCAGCGAGATCGTTTTTCTGTCAAGCTCGGGACTCCAGGTACTGCTTGCCGGGGCAAAAATCTCCAGACAGGAGGGGATTACCTTTGGCGTGTTCGGCATGCGGGAAATGGTCGAAGATGTATTTAAACTCTCCGGTTTCAATCAGTTTATCCGTCATTTTGCAGATAAAAACGAGGCCTTGAATCAACAGTGAAAATACCGGTTGACCTTAACCGTCTTAAGGAGGTGCTCAACAGGATAGAGCAGGAGCTCAGCCCGCTGGAACCTGATGTACGATTCAAAATCCTGTTTACCTGCGAAGAAATTCTCACCAACCTGGTACGTCATGCCGATTTCGGCAACAGGCTGCCCGAGGTCACTCTTGCCCTGGAGCTGGCCGATCAACAGGAGGTGCAACTGACCTGCAGCGACAATGGTGCACCTTTTGATATCAGGGCTTTTCCCGACCCCCAACTGGACAGGAGGATCGAAGAACGCCGATTGGGCGGCCTGGGCATCTACCTGCTCAAAAAATATGCAAAACATATCGATTACAGCAGCAAACAGGGGTGTAACATCCTGAGGATCACCCTGTGAAGAGCATCTCCTTCCGTTTTGCCCTGGCCTCGGTATCGGTGGCCCTGCTGGTCTTTGCCCTTGTCGGAGGTGTCAACTACCTTTTCCTGAAAAAAGCACTGCTCGAGGATGCCGGTCAACGGGCCGGGCTGATCGTGGAAAAAAGCAGTCTCCAGATCCAGGAGATCATCACCCGGACCAGGAATTCCTCACAACAGGCCATGACTGCTCTCCGCAATGGCGGTTACAGTCCGGAGGTGATCAAAAAAGTCCTGACCCGAACACTGCGGCAGGAGCCGTTGTATTACGGCATGGCCATGGCCTTTGAGCCGGGCGTGTTCCGTGACACCCCTTTCTGCCCATATTATTTCAAAAAAGACGGTTCGATCCATTACCTGGACCTGGCCAATAATACATATTGGTATGAGCAGAAGGCATGGTACGGCAGGGTCAAAAAGGAGCTGGCGGCGAGCTGGAGCGATCTCTATTTCGACAAGGGTGGCGGCGAAACCCTGATGGCCACTTACTCGGCACCGGTCATGGAACAGAACAGGTTTGCCGGGGTCCTGACCATTGACCTTTCCCTTGAGAGCCTGCAGCAGATCATCTCCTCCATCCATGTCCTGCGCACCGGTTATGCCATCCTGCTCTCGCGGAACAACAAAATACTGGTCCATCCCGACGGCTCGAAGATCATGCAGCAATATTCCCAAGCCGCCATCGAGTATGACCGCATCATCCGGGAAGGCGATCACTGGATCTATTATGGCCACGTCGGCTCGACCAGGTTGACCCTGGGCATTGTCATGCCGCAGGCCGAGCTCTTTGCCACCTTGCACACCATGTCCATGATCCTGGTCGTTCTGGCCCTGCTGGGCGCACTCCTGCTGATCGTGACCATGGTGATGGTCAGCCGCCGCCTCACCCGGCCCATCGAACAACTGACCGCACTGACCCGGGAGATCTCACTGGGCAATTTTGAAAAAAAAATCGAACTTCCCAAAACCCACGATGAAATCTATCAACTGACCCGATCGGTTCACAGGATGCAGGATGCGATCAGGCAATACATGGAAGATATCCAGTCTGCGGCCAGGAAACAGCAGAAGATAGAGAGTGAGCTTGAGATCGCCGGAGCAATCCAGATGAGCATGCTGCCCGGTCCACTGCCGGAAACTACGACCGTCGAGGTTGCGGCGACCCTGCAGCCGGCCAGGGCGGTGGGAGGAGATTTTTATGATTATTTTCATATGGATGATGAGCACCTCTGCCTGGTCATGGCGGACGTCTCGGGCAAGGGCATGCCGGCGGCCATGTTCATGGCCACGGCAATCAGCTATATCCGGGCCTACGGCGATAGCTGGACCTCGGCCGCGAAAATCGTCGGCAAACTCAACCGCACCATGGTGAAAAATAATGAGGCCAACATGTTTGTGACCCTTTTTCTTGCCGTGTTGAACCTGCGGACTGGACGGATGTCCTTTGTCAATGGAGGTCACACGGAACCTTACCTGATTGATGCAGATGGAATAACAAAACTGCCCTCTTCCGGCAACCCGCCGATCGGGGCATTCGAAGGGGTTGAATACCGGGAAGAAACCATTGTCCTCAGCCATGGTCAGCAGCTTTTTTTATACACCGATGGCGTCAACGAGGCCTATGCTGCAGATGATGAACAGTTTGGCGAGAAGAGACTGGGCGGGTTGCTGAAACAATGCGGGCAGACTGCGCCTGCCGGGTGCCTTGCCTCCATTCGGGAGGCCCTGGACGATTTCTGCAGGGATTGCGAGCAGAGCGACGATATTACCATGCTGTGTGTTCGGTATCCGTAGCAGCCGAAAGTATCAAGGACGTTGCAGCGTTTTTTATTTTTCCGCTTCGGAATGAGAAGCTGCCAAAAGAACAGTTATCCCGGCGGGAAAGGGGACCTTCATGCAAGCCGGGACAAAGCCCTGGACAAAATTGAAACGCCTGCAGGGCAAAGAGATGCGGGCAACCTGGAGTGGAATGCATTTTTCAGGTATCCGGCCATGCGTTGTCGGATGCGCTCCGCTTATCCGACCTGCTTGATATGAAATTTATTCACGGAAATAACCGACAATAAGGAGAATCATGTTATCCCTTCACCCACCGGACCGGCAATGTCTGGCCAGTGTGCAGCAATTATGCGAGTATGATGTTCCCTATGCAAGCGGTCCGGAGCTGGACCTGCTCTTTGTCAAAGCCTTTCAGGAAATCCTGCGCTGGCACGCGGAACACAACACATTTTACCAAACCCTACTCGAGAGGGAAGGCTTTGTGCCGGAGACAATCCAAACCATCGACGACCTGCACCGGCTTCCCTTTATCCACGCCAACTTCTTCAAACTCCATGAAACCGTTTCCGTGGACCGGGAGACCATCACCGAACACCTGACCTCCTCGGGCACCTCGGGCCAGAAGTCACAGATGTTCTTTGACGAGTGGTCCATTCTCAGTGGACGGCGCATGGTCGATTTCATCTACGATCATAACGGATTCAACACTCCGGAGCAGGAGGCGAATTTCCTGCTCCTGGCTTACGAGCCCCATGAAGGGTTCAAGGTCGGGACCACGAACACCAACATCTTTCTCACCTCCTTTGCCCGGCCCGGAGAGATCTTTTTCGCCCTCCGGGCCACGGGCGGTGGCCACGAGTTTGACCGGTTCGGCACGGTGGAGCGGCTCGAAAAATTTGCCGACCAAAACCTGCCGGTGCGCATCCACGGCTTTCCCTCGTTCATGTACTTTACCCTCAAGCAGATGGAAGAGATGGATATCTCTCTCCGCCTGCACCCGGAGTCCCTGGTCATGTTCGGCGGAGGCTGGAAGGGATATGGTGATCAGCAGATCCCCAAGGAACAGCTCCACAATCTGATCAATGAGCGACTGGGCATTCCGCTTGCGCGAATCCGCGATGCCTACGGCTCGGTGGAACACTCCATTCCCTATATCGAGTGCAGCCACCACCGGCTGCATGTGCCGGTCTGGTCCCGCCTCTTTGTCCGCGATGTCAAGACCCTTGCCGTGGTGGACTATGGCGAGGCCGGATTCATGAATTTCGTAACCCCTTACATCACCTCGGTCCCGGCTGTGAGCGTGATGATGGGCGACATGGGGGTGCTCCACCCGCCGGGCTGCCCCTGCGGCGCCCGAACTCCCTGGTTCGAGGTGCTTGGCCGCGCCGGTCTTTCACGAAACAAGAGCTGTGCCGTCTCGGCATCTGAACTCCTGAAAAAAAGAGGTGCCTGACATGGAAAACAGACATTTATGGCAGGGAACCCGGATCTCCGATGCTGAGCTGCAGGAACACCTGGACACTGTTGAACAGTACACCACCCCGGTCCTGGGCAACCCCTTTCCCCTGGAATACCTCCTGGACCTGCTGGAACAGCTCCGCAGCCAGCTCCTTGCCCGGGGCCCGGTGTATGCCGAGCTGAAACGGGCGGCCCTGCTCATCCGCGGGGCCACGGAAGTAAAGGTCGAGGCCATGCTCGAGACCATTATCTCCTTCATCTCCAGGGGCAAATTGCGCAGGAAACTCTCCCGTGAACTGGGCACCATCGACCCCTTTGCCCTCCAGCGGCCGGTCATGAAGGAGGAACCGTTCGAGGCCTGGCTGCCCCTGGGGGTGCTGGTCCATGTCGCACCGACCAATGTCTTTACCGTTGGCGTGCTCTGCGTTATCGAAGGGCTGCTCAGCGGAAATATCAATATCCTCAAGACCTCGGCCAGCCAGCACCAGGTGGTGCAGCTCTTTTTCCAGGCCCTGCTGGCCCTGGACAGCCGTGCCCTGCTGGCGCCCTATATCATCGTTCTCGAGGTCTCTTCCCGTCAGCATGATCTCCTTGCCCGGATCATCAAGGCCGCCGATGTGGTCTCGGCCTGGGGCAGTGAAGAGGCCATCGCCAGCCTGCGGGCAATGACGCCCCGGGGGGTGCGCTTTGTGGAATGGGGCCACAAGATTTCCTTTGCCTGGTTTGCCCGGGAATCCCTGGCCGATACCCGGGCCATGCGCAGGGTCTGCGAGGATATCTGCCTCCTGGATCAGAACGCCTGCTCAAGTCCCCAGGATGTCTTTATCGAGTCCGAGGATTTTGCGGAGCTGAAGAACTTTGCCGGGAAATTTGCCGACATTCTGGCCCGGGTTTCGCACCAGATGCCCGGGGAGACACCATCCATCGCGGCCCAGGCCGAGGTCAGTACGGTTGTGAGTGTCGCCCGCACCGAGGAGGCCCTGGAACTGACCCGGGTCTTTCGGGCCGAGGACTGCAGCTGGGCGGTGATCGCGGACCGGAGGCCCGGCCTTGGTGTCTCGCCGCTGTTCAGAACCATCCTGATCAAGCCGTTGCCCGCGGGCCGGATCATCGAGACGCTCCATCCAATGAAGCGCTATCTCCAGACCGTTGCCCTGGTCGCCCCGGAGCAGAGGATCATTCCCCTGACCAGGCAGTTCTTCGGGGCCGGATGTCTGCGCATCCGGCGGGCCGGTCACATGCACGATGGCTATGCCGGAGAACCCCACGACGGGGTCTATGCCCTGCCCTCGTTCATGAAACGGGTCTCGCTGGTCCTTGGCGGACAGATGAAGGGGATCGCCAGCTGCAACCAGTTTGAGGAAAGCTGGCAGCCGGAGCTCGGCAACACGCCGCTCATGGACAAAAAAAACTTCCAGGCCCTGGAGGTCGCCCCTGAATACGCCGACCTGACCTTCAAGAGCGGCGGTTCCTCGGGCAAGACCACCTACTCGTACTTCACCTATGAGGATTACAACATCCACATGCAGGCCGCGGCCAGAGGACTGTTTGCCACCGGCCTGGACCCGGCAACCGACCGGGCCGTCAACATGTTTGCCGCCGGTCATCTCTACGGGGGATTTGTCAGTTTCTTCACCATCCTGGAAAATCTCGGCATGCCCCAGTATCCTGTGGGGCTTGTGGACGAACTCGAGGAAGTGGGCCGGCTGATTGTCGAGAAACGGATCAATACCATCCTCACTCTGCCCACCCTGGTGATGAAGCTCTTTGCCGTCAATGAACAACTGTTCCGGCAGCACCAGGTGGTCAAAAAAATCATTTTCGGCGGCGACCACTTCCCGGCCGAGCAGATCAACCACCTGCGGGAGACATTCGGCGTGGAAATGGTTCGGGCCATCTACGGCAGCAACGATGCGGGGGTGCTGGGCTACCAATGCCCGGAATGTGCCGTGGGCGAGTATCACCTGCTCTCGGAGCTCAACGGGCTTGAGGTTTTTGCCCTGGATCGGGACCAGCCCGTTGAAGACGGAACAAGCGGACGCCTGGTGTTTACCTCCCACCACCGGAAAGGCCAGAAGATCCTGCGCTACGATCTCGGCGACACCGGTTTTATTCATAAAGACCCCTGCCCCTGCGGCCGGCGTGATCCGAAATTCTCGCTCATGGGCCGCAGCAGTGACGCCTTCAAGGCCGGCGGGCCCTTTCTCAACTACAGCAGGTTCAGCCGCTGCCTGGAAGAACTGTGCAACTACAGCGGCCTGAGCCAGATCCTCCTGACCAACCAGGGGAACCTCCAGCAGCTGGTGCTGCGGGTCGAGCCGGACATCGGTCAGCCGGCGGCCGACATCGCCTCGCTCCTGCTCAGGGATTACGAGGAGTTGCGGGTAAGCGTAGAGGACTTGGGCATCGACTTTAAAGTTGAGCTGGTCGAAGAAAACGATTTCGCCACTGTGCCCCGTTCCGGAAAGATACTCCATATCATTGACCAGCGAGGAGAATCATGAACCGTTTTCAAGAACATGTGGAATTTGTGCGTCGTCACTCCCCATATTACCGGGAACTGTACCGGGAGGTGCCCTCGGGCTGCCCGGAGATCAGCAGGTATCCCATCGTTAACCAGCAAACCTTCTGGCAGGCCAACGAGGATTTCGGCCGGGGCGTTTTGACCGCGGACTACAAAAGCGGCATTGTTTTCAAGAGCGGTGGCACCTCGGGCAATCCGAAGTATTCTTTTTTTACGGCAAGGGAGTGGGACAGTTTCACGGCTGTCTCGGGCTGGGGATTCACCCACAACGGCGTCAAGGAAGGGGACCGCATCGCCAACCTCTTCTATGCCGGTGAACTCTATGCCTCGTTTATCTATGTCACCGACTTGGTCAAGAGCAGTGACGTGGGGATCACCTTTCCCATCAGCGGCCAGACCCCGGTGGAGACAAGCGTGGCCATGATGAAAAAACTGGGGATCAATGTCCTGGCAGGCGTGCCCACCACCTTCATGAAGATCATCTCGTACCTTCAGCAGCACCCCGAGCTTCGGCCGGAGATCGAGCTCATTCTCTTTGGCGGCGAGCCCTTTTACGAGGATCAGCTCAGGAGCATTGCCTCCACCTTTCCCCGGGCCAGGGTCCACTCCATCCTCTATGCCTCGGTGGATGGCGGCGAGCTTGGCTTTTTTGATGCAAAATCTTGTGAAAACGGGGAACACCGCTGTTTTGACCAGTCCACCATCATGGAGATCGTTGAAGAGGACACCCTGGAAGTGATCACCGAACAAAATAGACCAGGGAAACTGCTGGTGACCAATCTTGAGCGCAGACTCATGCCGCTTATCCGCTACCCGGTGGGTGACGTGGCCATGTGGACCGAACCGGCCGGGAGCCCAAACCGCAGGTTCAAGCTCATGGGCCGCTCCCAGGAAGGGGCGAGGATCGGGCCCGCCACTCTCTATGTGCAGGATGTGGTTGCGGTTATCGAGCATTTCCACGACCAGGTCAGCCTGCTCAACTTCCAGCTCATCATCACCCACCATGATAAAAAGGACCAGGCCCTGATCAGGATCGTTCCGGAAACCATGCCGGAAAACAAGGGCGAGCTGGGCGAGCAGATGCTGGCGTACCTCTACCAAGAGCGTTCCATGCTCAGGGACTTGGTTGAGCAAGGCCTGATCCATCCCCTGGAGCTGCAGTGGTGCCGGCCCGATGAACTTGAGAGTAATCCCAGGACCGGCAAGACCAGGCGCGTCCTTGACAGGAGGCTCGATGGATAACCAGTACCGGACCAGCCGGATAAGTATCCAGAACACCCTGGACTCCGTGGAGCCGGTAATTCGCTACCTGCGGAGCGTGGCCGCATTGATCGGACTTGACGACAAGGAGATCCACCGCATCTGTTATGCCGTCGAGGAGACGCTGGAAAACAGCATCCTCTTCGATTTCGAGCCGGACGAGACAGAGGAAATCAAGTTAAGAATAAGCCGGATCGCCGCCGGTCTTAAGGTGGTGATCTCGGACCACGGTATTCCCAGAAACCCCTTTGCCAAACCTCCCCGCAGCCTGGATGAGATCGCCGCCGATATCTCCTTTGACACTATTGCCGAAAACGATGGTGACCAGATCAGCGCGTTGAGCAGTTTCGTGATCCACAGCCTGCTCGATCGCTATACCCAGGTCAACCGGGGTAAGGAGGGACGGTCGGTGGAGATGGTGATCTTTGCCGCCGGGGGCAGGATCACGGAGGATGCGGCCCGGGCAGAGACAGACCATCCGGCGGACGAAAAAAAATTCTCCCTCATCCGTTCGGCCACGGCTTCGGATATTATCGGTATCTCGCGCCTTTTCTACAAGAGCTATGGCTACAGCTATGTCAATGACATTGTCTATTATCCCGAACGGCTCACCAGTGCCGTGGCCTCCGGCATGCTCCGCAGCAGCGTGGCCGTCTCCGACACGGGCGAGGCCATCGGCCATATCGCCCTGATGGAGCCCCATGAAGGGGCCGAAATTACGGAATGGGGCATGGCGATCAGCGATCCCGCCTGCCGTGGCCAGGGCATCATGACCGCTCTTGTGGAAGAGATCATGCAGGACCCTTCCCTTGCACGATACCGGGGAATGTTTGCCCATTCGGTGACCAATCACGCATTTACCCAGAAGATCTGTGCCGCCCATGGCTTTTCCGATGTGGCCCTGCTGGTGGGGTTTGCCGGAGCCGACCTGTCCTTTAAAAAAATTCACCGCAGGCTGCGGCAGCGGGAATCGACGATTATCAGTTACAAACCCCTGACCACCTTTGAAACACCACGCCTTTTCCTGCCGGACCACCACCGGGAGATGATCACCCGGCTCTACCGCGGGATCGGTGTCGAGATCGAGGAAAGCCGGGAGGTTCCCGCAGCAGGACCACCGGCAATGACCCGGCTCAGGGACACCATTGTCCCGTCGATCAATATTGCCGAGATCGTCCTTGAACAGGCAGGGGAGGATTTAGAGGAAATCATCGCCGGCACGACAAGAAAAAACTGTCTGGCCCGGGTGGATGTGATCTACCTGGTCATCGACCTCGAAGATGCCCGGGCCGCGGCAACGGTCGCTGCCGGCGAAGAGACGGGATATATCTTTGCCGGCATCTTTCCTGGCTATCATCACAACCACGCCCTGGTAATGCAGTATTTCAACAATCTGAGCTTTGACTACTCGCTGATTACCAGCTATTCACCCCTGGCAGAGGAATTAAAAGAGTACATCGGGGATTTGCATAATACCTAAATCCTGCAATCGGCAAGTTTGCCGGAGATGCGAGGCATCAAGGCCGTAGACGTATTAACGTACTTCAACCCATTGATAACGAAGCAGATTCGGTAAAGTTGCCAATCCCGCAGGGCAAGGGAATGAAGAAAAAAATGATCTCACCGGGATAGTGAATGGTTCAGCGTGTGCCGTGACGTGATAATTGTCCGTTTATACAGTGTAAATATTTTTTCGTAACTGTTCAGGAGCACCCCACGGAGTCTACGCTTACCTCTCTGCACGGTCAGGCCTGATTCACATAGGAATCACTATAGTTCACAGGCCTGACTGCACAGATATGGAGCACTCCTAAACAGTTACAGGTGGTGGTTGGGCTA
>DRKH01000235.1 GCA_011051825.1 Desulfobulbus sp. | reverse complement strand
TGAGCAGGAGGAGGCCACCCGGCTGGAGATCCGTCGCTCCTGGCAGCGAGCCGCCCTTGCCGCTGCTGTTGGTTTCGGGGTCATGGCCGGGCAGATGTCGGGCCTGTTCCCCCCCCTGGACGGACATCGGCTGTTCTGGCTTGGTGTGGCCCTGCTTTGTCTGGCCACCATGTATTTTTCCGGCAGAAACTACTATGTGACCGCCTGGAAACAGGCCCGACACGGGACCTCCAACATGGATACCCTGGTCGCCCTCGGCACGGCCGCGGCCTGGCTGTCTTCGCTGATGGTTATTCTCTGGCCCAATTTTATTCCCGGCCGGGACAGCCATCTCTATCTCGATGCCTCGGTCATGATCCTGGCCTTTCTTCAGTTCGGCCATGCCCTGGAGGTCCGGGCCAAACGAACCACCAGCGAGGCCATTGGTTCCCTGGTCGGGCTGCGGGCCAAGAGCGGCCGGGTGGTGATCGGCGAGCGTGAGGTGGAGATCCCGGTGTCCCTGCTTAAGCTGGGTGACCAGCTCCGGGTCCGGCCCGGCGAGCGTATTCCCATTGACGGCACCGTTACCACCGGTGGGTCGACTGTGGATGAGTCCATGCTGACCGGCGAACCGCTGCCGGTAAAAAAAGAACCCGGTGACCCGCTCACCGGCGGTACCATGAACAAGTCGGGAACCTTTACCCTGACGGTCACCCGTCTTGGCGAAGATACCACCCTGTCCCATATTATCGGCATGGTCAAAAAGGCCCAGCTCAGTAAGCCGCCCATCGGTCGGCTGGCGGACAAGGTCTCGTCCATTTTTGTACCCATTGTTATCTGCATATCCATTCTGACCTTTATTGTCTGGTTTATTGTCGCTCCGGAGCCGAAGCTGGCCTTTGCCCTGACCGCGGCGATTGCGGTTCTTGTCATTGCCTGTCCCTGTTCGCTGGGGCTGGCAACCCCGATTGCGATCATGGTCGGCACCAGCCGGGCGGCCCAGTTGAATGTGCTGATTAAAAACTCCGACGGCTTGCAGACCGCCTCCACCCTGACCCATGTGGTGGTGGACAAAACCGGAACCTTGACGGAGGGCACTCCTTCGGTAACCGAGATTTTTGCCCGGGACAAACAGGACCGTGGCCGCATCCTCCAGCTGGCCGCAGCTCTGGAGAGCGGTTCCGAGCATCCGCTGGCCGAGGCTGTTCTGGAAGCCCTGGAAAAAAAAGGTGGCAAGCTGCTGTTGACGGAGAACTTCAGGGCTGTTTCCGGGCGCGGGGTGCAGGGGGAGATTGAAGGCAGGACCTACCTGCTCGGTAACCATCTCTTTCTGGGTGACCGGGGTATATCCCTGCCGGAACAGCTCATGGACAGTGCGCGCAAGTATGCCGCCTCCGGGGCAACCCCGATCTGGCTGGCCGATGAACAACAGGCCTTGGGACTTCTTGTGCTGCGCGATCCGATCAGGCCCGATTCGCAGGCTGCGGTCAAGGCCCTGCAGCAACAGGGCGTGGTCGTGGTTATGTGCACCGGCGATAACCGGGCAACGGCCGAGTCGGTGGCCGCTGAACTCGGCATTGACGAGGCCCACAGTGAAGTGCTGCCCGAAGAAAAACTGGAGGTCATCAAGGCGTTGCAGAAACAGGGATTCAAGGTGGGGATGGTCGGTGACGGGGTCAACGATGCCCCGGCCCTGGCCCAGGCCGATACCGGTTTTGCCATCGGCTCCGGCACCGATGTCGCCATTGACAACGCCGATATTACCCTGGCCGGAGATTCCCTGGCCCATGTCTCGGTGGCGATTGAAATATCAAGTGCCACCATCAGGAACATCAAGCAGAATCTCTTTGGTGCCTTTGTCTACAATACAATCGGTATTCCGCTGGCAGCCGGGGTCTTTTATCCTTTTACCGGCTGGCTCCTCCAACCCATGTTTGCCTCCGCAGCCATGGCCCTGTCGTCGGTGACCGTGGTCAGCAATGCCAACCGGCTGCGTTTTTTCAAACCCCGAGTGTACGGAGAGCAATAAGTGAACAGACTCTGCGATTGGATCACCTGGATTTTTGACCCCCTGAATCGGTTTTATGAACATGAGAAGGTGCATCGCAAGATTTCCGTACTGCTGGTGCTTTTTTTCATAGCCAGTCTGCTGGTTATTGAACTCAAACGGCAGAATCTGCTGCCGGGACCGTACAGTTCCATGGTTCCGGGCAACCATTTTTATGCAATCGGCTGGGCCTTCACCGTTATTCTTATTCTTGAGGTCATCAGCCTTATTTTCATCCTGCCCTGTTCCTTCTCCCGATCCGTGGGTAAACAGTTCGAGATCCTTTCTCTGATTTTGATGCGTAATGCCTTCAAAGAGCTGTCCCATTTTCAGGAACCGGTCGTTTTTAGCGGCAACGAGGACAGCATTCTCTATATTCTCTCGGATGGATTCGGGGCGGTGCTTATTTTCAGTCTGCTGGGCTTCTATTACATTCTCCAGGCAAAACACCGGCATGAACATGAAGGGGGAAAACATGACGATCTCTATAGTTTTGTGGCGGCCAAAAAAGGTATTGCCCTGGTTCTGCTGGTTTTTTTTATCGGTATGGGTGGCCATTCCCTGTATCTGACCGTGACCGGGGTTGCCCATATGGATTTTTTCCATGACTTCTACACCCTGCTGATTTTGATCGATATCCTGGTGGTCCTGATTGCCCAGTGCTATCATCCCTCGTTCTATTCTGTTTTTCGAAATTCAGGATTTGCCCTCTCTACCATGATTATCCGTCTGGCCCTGATGGCACCGGTCTATTTCAATGTCCTGCTCGGGGTGGCTGCAATCGTGCTTGCCATTCTGTTGACCATTATCAGCGACAGGCTCTTTCCGTCCAGGGCAGGGGATCATTGACCCGGCCTGGGCATGATGGTAGCTCCGGAAGGCGGTCCCGGGTTACAGTTTCCAGCCGTGAAATCGTAAAAAACCGGCAAAATCATTCATGTCCGAACTCCGACGGTTCCATGGCTTGAGGCTGGTGTAAAACGGGTTGCCGCTTT
>DRKH01000234.1 GCA_011051825.1 Desulfobulbus sp. | reverse complement strand
TCAGGAGCACCCCACGGAGTCTACGCTTACCTCTCTGCACGGTCAGGCCTGATTCACATAGGAATCACTATAGTTCACAGGCCTGACTGCACAGATATGGAGCACTCCTAAACAGTTACAGGTGGTGGTTGGGCTAGTTCTCTGTCCCTACCTGAATAGTTACCAAAAAATAAAAAAAGCGACCCGCAGGGGTCGCTTTTTTCACAGATTCCGCTCTGTGACCATACCGGTTTACCGCCTTTAGAACGGTACATCATTACCGGTACCGCTGGTCGGTGGTTCGGAAAAGCCGGGATCAGCACCAAAATCCGAAGAGTTGTCCTGGGGTCCGGTAAAGCCTCCCTGCCCTCCTCCAAAGCCACCACTGTCATACCCCGCTCCCTGGGAGCCGCCTCCGGCATTTCTTGGTGAGAGCATTTTCATCTCACGGGCGACGATCTCAGTGGTATAACGGTCGTTGCCGTTCTGATCCTGCCATTTTCTTGTCTGTAGTTTGCCCTCAATATAGACCCTTGACCCTTTGGAAAGATAATCCCTGCAGATCTCCGCCAACCGCTGCCAGACCACAACCCGGTGCCATTCGGTCTGTTCCTGCATCTGGCCGTCCTGGCCTTTCCATTTTTCCGTGGTAGCAATGCTCAGGGTAGCCACGGCCGCGCCACTCTGGGTGAAACGAACTTCCGGATCCGCCCCTAGATTTCCGATTAATATTACCTTGTTAACCATATTGCCTCTGTTGGTCTGAAATTACGTAATGGCTGACGCTCACAATCTAAACGTGACTCTATATGTTAATACAGGCCAAGAGAGAAAACAACATCGAGTTTTATTTTTTGCTCAGGGTTTATCTGTAAATAGCCCACGAAGTAGTGTCGCTTCGGGTTATTTTCATAGTTCGTTGTGGCTGGGACGACCAAACCCGGAGTCTGCGCTTCGCTCCGCTTACCTGGTCCAGCCATGCCGGTTCAGAAGAAAACCGGTCGTTTTATTCATACGTAACTATTCAGATGGCTGCACGATTTAGGCAATACCACAAACCGTACCTGTTCAAGAGTGCCCCTGAACAGGTACATTAATAATTAAAAATTAATAATTAAAAATTAATAATTAAAAATTAATAATTAACCGAACAGTCCAGCATGGCGGGCAGGCCGCCTCTGTCCTCGGGTGAAAACCCGAAGACCTCTTTCCAGACGGCATCACTTTCCATGCAAAAATAGATGCAGGTCCGGGGGGCGACATATCCGGCCAGCTGATCGGCAATCACCTTATACATCGCGACCCGACGGCTGCGAAAATATCTGGCTTTACCATCAAGTCCGTCTATAAATTCCTCATAAAAAAACCGTGAGCCGGGAAAGCGATTGGTGGCAATATTCTTTAATGAAGGGAGATAGCGCAACGCACCCAGGCTGATCCAGGCTATCCGATCTGCAGGAACCCTGCTGAACAACCTTTTTATTGTTGCCGCATACCCTTCCTGCCATCCTTTATGGAGAATAATCGGATCAAAGTGAAAGGCCAGGCCATACCCCCAGTCCGCACATCGGGCAGCCGCATCAAGCCGCTCGTCAAGGGTGGCGGTACGAATCTCTTCCGCCGCCATGACAGCCGGACTGTTCAATGACCAGGCAACAATGGTTCTGCCGTTATGGTCAAGGTTCTGCAGATTATCTATCACGCAACTCTTGGTCTTGAGTTCCAGAACAGCACTTTTCCGACTGCTCATGTACTCGACAAGATGGCGGCTCAGAGCGGTCAGGGAATCCAGGGCCAGACTGTCTGTAAACTCGCCGGTACCTATCCGAAAAAACCGACCGTCCGCCGTGGCAAAGGCCTGGTCGAGCTCTTTAAACAGGTCATCAATGTTGACAAAAAACGAGATCCAGGGATTGTTTAAATAGGCCTGCAGGATACAGTAGACACAATCCATCGGGCAGCCCATCCCTATATTGAGCACCTGATAATCACAGCAACGGTATTCTTTGGTCGCCGGACAGGGCTTAAAAAATGTTCCCCGGTTCCTGGTCAGCACCAGATGATGTTTGCCCTGGCTCAGGTTGTCGGGATATCGCCCGGGAATATCCGGATCAGTATTTTCCCGAAGGATATGTACGGGCAGGCCGCTGCGTTTTAATATTTCCCGGGTATATGGGAGCTGTAGACAGCTCTCTTCCACATGCAGTTCGGTGATATACCGTGCCGGGTTACCGTAACCGGTTTTCATGCTGATTGTTGTTCTCCTGGAAGAGTATAACTCTCTCCTGAATCCGTGACGAAAAAGAATTGTAGAATCGTCGTAACTATTTTATTTCTATGTGAGCCGGTCTGATCGGACCAATCCGGGGCACTGGTGAACGTTTCCACAAAACAGATAGCATGGAATTCCTGCTCCCATATCATTTTAAGGCCCTGTATCTATCCCGCAAAGCAAGAATCCGCCGCCCCTCTTGCCCGCGTCCGTGTTTTATACATCCCTGCCCGTAAATCCGGCACTTTCGCTCAAGTTCGGTGACTGTCTGCCGGTATTGATCCTCGTTTAACAGACCACTGTCAAGCAGGGCGCACAGCGAACGAATACGGTATTGGTCCATACCGAGTCGGTGGATTACGGAAAGCTGATCTTCCCTGCCCCCTTCCTTTAAGGTCAAGGCATGATCAACCAGTAAAAACGGCCGGTTCCGGGCAACCCTCAGCCAGAGATCATAGTCTTCACAACAGGGCAGCTCCTCATTAAAAAGTCCATATTCCGTAAAAAGCTCTTTCTTTACCATGACGGTCGACATCCCGACCACGCACATTCTCAGACAGTCGGCAAAGATCGCACCACTGCCGGGCGCATGTTTTTTTTTCTGATTAACGCGAACCCCGTTTCTGAACCAGATCTCTCTGGTATGGGAGATAATACTGTCGGAATTTTTGTGCATGGCATCAAGCTGCAGTTCTATTTTTTTCCTGTCCCACCAGTCATCGGAATCAAGGAAACAGAGGATATTACCTGCTGCATGAGCTATCCCGACATTGCGCGCCGCTGCCGCCCCTTTATTTTTCCGCCGTAACAGTCGAACCGGAAACGCTGCCCGGCAGGCGGCGTGTTCAACAAGTTCCGGAGTATTATCGGTGGAGCCATCGTCGACAATCACAAGTTCATCCGGCGGCCTGGTCTGGTCAAGCACGGAGTCCATGGCCCGGTTGAGATACTGTGCCCGGTTATATGTCGGAATAATAACTGAAACCATTACATCTTGAACCATAAACCTGTAAACCGGCAGGGCTGGACCGAATTTTTTGATTTCACAGCCACCACAGACAGCGCTTTCTGCTGGAAGCTGTTCACGGATTCAGAATAAATAAAAAAGGTTCGATTTCCAGGGACAGATTCTTATGCCCAAAGCTCCTCTTGTGTAGTATAAAGAGAAGTTAAATGCAAACAAGATCCGATGGAGTACTTTTCTCCCCGTCAGGTCACCAGACCAGCCTGTTATACTCCTTGCCGTTCGCACCTGGAAAGATCAGAATCGGTCAGACGAAAGAAAAAACCATGGTCTTCTATAGACTTGACCGAACATTACTATATTCATGAACACAACCATACTTATAAATTCAGCGCCCTATGAAAGCAGGATCGCCCTTATGGAAAAGGACACCCTGCTCGAATTCCACCTGGAACGACCGGCAAAAAACGGGTTGGTCGGCAATATTTATCAGGGCCGTGTCGTTCGGGTTCTGCCGGGAATGCAGGCTGCCTTTGTTGATATAGGCCTTGAGCGAACCGGTTTTCTTTACGTCGACGACGTCCATATCAGCCAGACCGGCATTGAAAAGCATATGGACGTGCAGGATCAGATCTGTAACGGGCGGGCGCAGCTCAATGGCCTGGAACCTGATATACCTGTCAACCACGAGCCACATCCATCCATTGAAGAGCTCCTCCAGGAAGGGCAGGAGATTCTGGTTCAGATTTCCAAAGAACCCATCGGTACAAAAGGTGCCCGCCTGACCTGCCACATTACCCTACCCTGTCGGAACCTTGTCTTTATGCCGCTGACGGACCATATCGGCATTTCTCGTAAAATAACGGACGAAGATGTCAGACAGCGACTTCGGGATACCATTGAACAGCTCCGTCCCCAGGGTACGGGTTTTATAGTCAGGACCGTTGCCGAACATATCTGCAGTACCGAGCTTGAAGCGGACATGGAATTCCTCCTGCTGCTCTGGGATGAAATAATGTCGACGGCAGCCCGTTCCAAGGTGCCGAGTCTTGTCTACAAAGACCTGGACATGGTTCTCAGATCCGTGCGGGACCTGTTTACCGAAGACGTGACCGAGCTGATTATCGATTGCAAACAGACCTATGAAAAGCTGCTCTCCTTCATCCGGACCTTTGCCCCGCAGCTCCAGAAAAAAATCACCTTTTATGATGAGCCGACGCCGCTGTTTGAGGCCTACGGCATAGAAGTGGATATCAACCGGGCCATTGACAAAAAGGTGTGGTTGCGCTCCGGCGGATACATTATTATTGAGACCACCGAGGCCCTGACGGTTATTGATGTGAATACCGGTCGGTACGTCGGAAAGAACGATCTGGCTGAAACCATTTTCAAAACCAATATGGAAGCGGTCAAGGAAATCGCCTATCAGCTCAGGTTACGCAATATCGGCGGCATTATCATTGTTGACTTTATCGACATGGACAGTGAACAGCACCGAGAAGAGCTGTACACCGTCTTTCAGGAGGCCATGCAGGCGGATAAGAGCAGGGTCAATATCCTTAAGCTCTCCGAATTCGGTCTGGTCCAGATGACCCGCAAACGTTCCTGTCAGAATCTGGTCCAGATGATGAGCGAACCCTGCTTTTACTGTGGCGGCGATGGTATCATCAAATCGCAGCGTTCGGTGTGCTATGAAATTTTTCGCAAGATATCTCGCGATTCTAAGAACATAGAAGGAAACAACGTAACCATCCGGGTTCACCCCCGGGTTGCCGACATGCTGCTCAGGGAAGAATCCGAACATATTGAACGGCTGGAGCAGGAAATCCGGAAACAAATTACAATTATTCCCGTCCCGGATATGCACATCAAGCGATATGAGATTATCTGGAACGAATAACTACTCTGAATTAAAAAACTCCATACTTAAACATGGTACGAAAAAACAGACTAAGACGTCACGGTAAATCCCATACCGGGCGCAACTTCCTGCTGATTCTCATTGCCCTGCTGGTTGCCGGCGGCGCAGCCGGTGCCTTCATCCTTTTTGAAGCTGAAAAACCGGTGGTCAGGGTTGAAAAAAATATAGCCTTCCTCGGCAGCAGTGTGCAGGTGCCGATTGTCGCCATTGACAAGAAGAGCGGCCTGCGCTCCGTCGTGTTCGAGATCGAACAAAACGGCAAGAAAAAACAACTGTTCAACCGGACCTTTCAGCGGAAAGCATGGTTTTCAAAAGCCGGGCCTGGAGAGCTTAAGGAAACCGTTGAAATTAACGTCACCAAATCCGGGGTGAAAGACGGCAAGGCCACTCTGATTGTAACGGCCAGAGATTTTTCCTTAAACGGTGCCTTGAAAGGTAATGAAACCTCGCTCAAGCTTCCGGTGACGGTTGACACCCGTCCCCCAAGAGTCTCTATTGAACACGCCCAGAAATATATTCGACCCGGCGGATCAGGGATTGTGGTTTACACCCTCTCTGAACCGGCAGTCAAGCACGGCGTCCAGATCGACAACCTGTTTTTTCCCGGCTACCCCCTGGATAAGGATAATCGTTTCATCGCCTATATCGCCCTTCCCTGGGACAGCACTAAACCGGAAGACACCCGGGTTATCGGCGTTGATGAAGCAGGAAACATCGGCAAGGCATTTTTTTCCATGAACTTTAAAAAGGTGCCGGAGAAAAAAGATCGAATCAACGTCAGCGATGGTTTTCTCAACAAAAAAATTCCGGAATTTGAAGAGCACTACCCCGAACTTACCGGGACTGTGCTTGAAAAATATATTTTCACCAACAATCAGATTCGTCGCCGTAATGCTGAAACCATCAAGAAAATCTGCTCCAATCCTGTGGAGAACAGACTGTGGCACAATCGATTTATTCGCATGCCCGGAGCCGGCAGGGCCGGTTATGCCGATCAGCGGACCTACTACTACAAGGGCAAAGCCATTGATCACCAGACCCACCTTGGAATGGATATCGCCTCCACGGCACGGGTTGCCATTAAGGCTGCCAACAGCGGCAAGGTTATCTTTGCCGACTACCTGGGTATCTATGGAAACACCGTAATCCTGGATCACGGCCAGGGAGTGTTCAGTCTGTACTCACACCTGAGTAGAATCGATACCACAAAAGGCGCACTGGTGGCCAAAAATGAACTTATCGGCCATTCCGGTGCCACCGGTATGGCAGGTGGTGATCATCTTCATTTCTCCATGCTTATCCATGGGATCTTTGTTACCCCGAAAGAGTGGTGGGACCAACACTGGATAGATGTCAACATCAACAACAGTATAGGTGAATAACTCCAATCGTTAGAACGTCCATGTCCAGGATACATCTTCCGCTGCTCCTCTACTCATATATTGCCACGGAGCTGCTGGCCCCTTTTTTTGCCAGTTTTCTTATTCTCTATGGTGTGTTTTTTCTGGTTCGTCTTGTTCCCCTTCTTGATGTGGTCCTCAGTCTCGGCATCGGCATAACCGACTTTATCCGGTTATTCTCCTATATTTTTCCGCACATGCTGCTCTATGTCATTCCCATGGCCAGCATGACCGGAGTTATTATTGCCTTTACCCGTCTGACCAACGACAGAGAGATTCTCGCCCTTAAGGCCTGCGGTATCAGTCTTCGCCAGATCCTTGTCGGGGTGATCCTTGTCTCCTTATCCATCGCCCTTCTCACCGGTTTTTTTTCCATACGGCTTATTCCTGCCGGCGAGGTTGCCATGCGTCAGCTCATGTTTCAACTGGCCAAGGAAAAGATTGACAAAGGATTAAAAGAAAAGCAATTTACCGAGGCCCTCGGCGACCTGGTCGTCTATGTCGACCGGATCGACGAACAAAAAAAATGGCATGGGGTCTATGTCTCCGACATGCGTAACCGCGAACAACCGATCATTACCATGGCACGGAAAGGCCACATGAAGGCTGATATTAACCGGATGATGGTCACTATTGTCTTAAACAACGGTACGCTGCACAATATACAGGGACAGGACAATCAGGTTATTCGTTTTAAACGGTATCAACTGCAGATTCCCTTGAAACCACCGACCAGAATTGACGGAGATGATGTCACCCGGATCGGCAAAGGATCCATGACCCAGACCCAACTCCTTGCCGCCGCCGATGCCCCCGGAAGAACCCCCAGGGAACGGATAATGTATCTGGCCGAATATAACCACCGGCTGGTACTGCCTGTGGGTTGTTTTATACTCAGCCTGCTCGGCATGCCCCTGGGCCTGCAGGCCGGTCCGGGTAAAAAGGCCATCGGTATTCCCATGGGGCTCGGCTTTTTTGTTCTCTATTACCTCGCCTTCACCGTTGCCCGGGTCATGGTTGAGGACCTGACTCTGCCGCTGGTACTCGGCATGTGGGCGCCGAACATTCTTTTTCTTATCATCACGCTTTATGTCTTTCATCGGACCGAACAGGAACAAACGCTGTTACCCAAACCTCTGCAGGAGTTCCTCAACAACACATTTGACCGGGTCATTGCACCGATCTTCTCCGGATGCAGGGTCCTGTTCCATAACATCATCAGCAGGCATCGGAAAAAATCCGACAATGAAAACATACAGAGCACGGAACTGGTGGTGCACGCCAACGGCCTGTCCCTGGTTTACCATTTACCCGGCTGCGAACATTATGACTGCGAAAACTGCACCATTAAATTTAAGGACATCCAGGTCGCCGAAGATGCCGGTTTCACACCATGCCGTTTCTGTAAAAAACATATCAGCCGGCAGGGCGGCGGGCAGGATCAGTCATGAAGTATATCGTTAAACTTTCCATAACCGGTCTGCTCCTTTTTCTGATCGTAAAAAACGTCAACCCGCACGAAACCTGGCACCAGCTGACCTCTGTCCCACCGGCAATGTTTGCCCTGGCCCTGGCCCTGCAGCTGGCCAGTAACAGTGTTGCCGCCGGTCGATGGTTTCTGATCATGCGGACAATCGGTTTCAAACAACCGTTTTTCTTCTATCTCAAGAGCTATTTCAAAGGTGCATTCTTCAACCAGGGACTCCCGACAAGCATCGGCGGTGATGGCCTGCGGGTACTTGACTGTACACGAAACGGTCACACGGAAGACTCCTTTTACGGGGTCTTTATTGATCGAATTGTCGGTCTTGCCGGACTGTTGCTGTTAAACATCGTCGCCCTGCTGTACAACAGGACAATCCTTCCCCGGCGGATTACCATAGCCCTCCTGTGCATCCTGCTTTTCCTGCTTGCCGGGCTGGCCGGACTTTTTCTACTGCGCAAAATTCCTTTTTTTTCCCGGGGTCGTTTTCTTGGCCATCTCGGACGCCTGTCCCATCGATACTATCAGGTCTACTCTTCACCGCTTTCCGCAGTTATCCAGCTTGGGCTCTCCGTTTTAACCCATATTCTTGCCATGGCCGCCTTCTTTGTCCTCGGCCGGGCCATGGGTCTGAACTACCCGCTCTCGGTATATCTTGTCCTGGTCCCGCCGGTGGTCCTGTTGATCATTCTCCCTATTTCACTGGCCGGATGGGGGATACGGGAAGGAGCCATGGTCGGTTTTTTTCTTCTCGTCGGCGCCGATAAATCCAAGGTCGTTTCGTTTTCTCTGCTCTATGGGATTACAGCGCTGATAGCGTCTCTGCCCGGAATGCTGGTTTATCTCAATCAGAAACACAGCCTGTAGTATGCCTGTTACCCGAAAATCGCCCTTGAAACGATGTTGTTTCGGGTGATTTTCACCGTTTGAAGTCTATGCTGTCTGTAGTGGTGGTAAAATAAAAAATTTTTTTTAACCCCACCATACCGGGTTATCCGTTACAACAAGTACTTTTTTTGACCTGCAAGGAGTTATTAAATGAATGTTGATGCCATGCGTGCCATCGACAAATGGGCCGGAATTCCACTGACCTTTTGTCTGACCATACTGCAACGACTGTTGCGGATTG
>DRKH01000233.1 GCA_011051825.1 Desulfobulbus sp. | reverse complement strand
TACCGGGCACAGTTTACGTGAGGAAGTCCCACAGTCGGGCCGCCCCCCAAGGGTTGCCTTTAAAATGCTTGAGCCGTATGATGGGAAACTATCACGTACGGTTCTTAGGGGGGAAGGGAGCCGCAAGGCTCCTGCCCTACCCGGTCCCTTAATGCCTCCCTCAATAAATGTTTCCAAGTTGACGGGGATTGACTTTCTAACCATATCAACTATAATAGTTAATATGGTTGTTGCCAATATAATGCAGGAGGATGTTATGGATAGAGTGATTGATGTCACAGCAGCCCGTAGGCAATTTGGAACCTTACTAGATGAGGTTTTTCATAAAGGAGATGTTGTAACTATAGAAAGGAAAGGAAAGGCTTTGGCGAAAATTGTTCCCTTGGAGGGGCATATCAGCCAGGAATTTGGAGCCGGAGGCCTCACATCTAAGCAAAAAAGACTGTTGAGTGAGTTGAACAGCTTGCCAAGTATTGGTGTTGAGCAAGATCCGGTTAAAATTCTACGAACGATGAGAAAGCAAAAAAGAATCAAGGCAACTACTGAATATGGCGAATGAAATCTACGTGTTAGATGCAAATGTTTTTCTGGAATATATCTACAATAGACCTCTACAAGATAAAGCCAAGAATATTGTTAAAGATGCAATATTAGAAAGAATAGATATTATATTGCCAAGTCTTGTGCTTGATGAAATAACAGAGGTTTTATGTGGGAATATCAACGATATGGGCGAAGTTGATAGCCACCTTCGGTATATTGAAAAACTAGCAAAGGAGGGAGTAGTAAAAATAGTTGTACCAAACACCGACGTTCGTATGAAAGCTATAGAAATAGCACGCACTGGTCATAAAAAAAGCGGATACCCAGAATTTACAGACTGTCTCTATCATTCATTGGCAATATTGAATAATGCTGTTTTCATAACAAATGACAAGAGGCATATCTCAAAGGTGAAGTCATTTGGCCACATCAGTGAATTATCACAATATCAAGAAAGAAATTGAGTATAGGCATATCGGGATAGGGACGGCCATCGCTGACCGCCCCTCCCACACCACCTGGCATACGGATCGCGTATCGCGGCGGTTCGGCTGGTTAGGCGAGTAATCATTTGAAAGTATCCAGATGATTGCTTGTCGGGGTATCGATTCCAGTGATGCTACCAACGTTTCGCCGTCCGGTGCAGTACGTTAGTAAAACCTTGGGCGAACCCGCTACCATTTATCCCCACCATTCGGCTGGGGCCACCGTTCGGGCCTTCAACCAGTCTGCCATCTCTGAGTATTCCGACTGAATTCGGCCACTAATTCCGAAGTTATCCGGCCACCATTCCGATACAATTCGGCCACCCCAAAAACACCCTTCTAAGGAACTCGAGACAACCAGAACAGAAACAAAAGCCAAATTGACACATGCCGTAGTTCGGGGATAGTATATATAATACATGTGGGGATGCCGGAAATATATTACTATCCCGGAACTACCGGTACTATAAAAGATTATCCAATTCAAAGGAGCAAAGAATGATCAGCAAAGCAGGCATGAAAAAAGCACTCTGTTCAGCAGCTGTTGTATTGGCCGCATGTCTCTTCATAAGCACCGCTCAGGCGGCGGAAACCGAGGGACATGAAAACCATCAGATGAAAGAGAGTGCGGAGATTCATCTTTCTCCGGATTTAAAAGAAATCCTGAACCAGGAGATGAACGGGATTGAGAACGGGGTGATGAAGATCATTCCGGCAATTGCCGCAGGTGACTGGGAGACCATTGCCAAAATCGCCCAACAGATCAAGGCCAGCTTTATCCTGAAACAAAAACTGACCCCTGAGCAACTTAAACAACTGCACAACTCCCTGCCGCCCGAGTTTGTCGAGATGGACATGCGTTTTCACTCAAACGCTGAGAAACTCGCAGGGGCCGCCCACCAACGCGACGGTGAACTGGTGAACTTCTATTTTTCAAAACTTCATGGCCAATGCATGACCTGTCACGCAAAATACGCCCCTGGACGGTTCCCTGGTCTGAACAAGCCCAAACCGGCAACAGAAGAGCATCACTAAAATATACCTGATTACGTACAAAGCTCAGCTTTTCACAACTCAGGGATAACATCGTAACTGGTCACAGGATTTGTAACTATGTGTTTTCATCTACCTTAAACCTGTAAGTGATCAGGGGTGCCGTAGATTCGTGCAGGCGTGACTGGCCGCTATAGTCCCTCTATGCGGACAGTCGCGACCGTGCGAAGAGGTAAGCGAGGAACGAGACTCCGTGCGGTGCCCCTGAACACTTACATAACATCGCTTGTTCTTCCGGATTGCAGGGCCCTGTAAATTCATCATTAATTCACTGGGTTCGTAATGCCCTCCGGTATTCAGCGATGGTATCCCTTGCATTCGGCTGAGGATTGTGGGTAATCAGAAAAATATATTATATTCTGATGACGTACAAAACCCAGCCATGAACAAATTCCTGGATCCCCGATAACAACATTCGGGGATGACGCGACTTTGCAATTCATCGACATTATCGATCAGGCAGGTGAGAGTTCCGGGTAGCACACAACAATAATTCTACAGGAGGTCTCTTCCGGCTCTTTCACTGACACCTTACCGCACGCCGCTACTACGTGCCTCAGGTACCTGCGTACTCAATGCTCCCTCATCAAAGCATCGGGCGTATGGTTTTCCCGTACAAATTGTCATTGCCGGATTTTGATTAACAATTGACATATTGCCCCGTCAGGGGCCGTTTAACAACAAAAGCCCCTTTCAGGGCTCTCCTGAATTCTTCTTTACGCAGTTTGTGGATAATACACCAGGGAGGTATCCAGCCATGTCACAATGTTTTGCTTCGTTTCCCGTTGTGAAAAGATTTTTTTTCCTCTTTATACTCCTTTGCGCCACTCTCCCAGTTTCATGGAAGCTCGCACAGGCGGCAATTACGGACTCTCAGGATATATTACTGCAATACTCTGCTGCCGGGCATCTACTGGGGTTTGCATCCGACGGATTGTATGTGGCTGGTGGTGACCACCTGTTTCATGTCGGCTTTGTCGGCGCCTCCGGCATTAAGCCCGAAGCAGAGAACAGCCACCGTGCTGAAGAAAATCCTCCCTTGAGCGGAGTCGATTACCATGATCTGTGGCCGGGTATACACCTTCATTACGCGGTTACACAAAAAGGGATTGCCGAGAGCACCTGGGAAATCATCCCGGGCGCCCATGTGAATCAGATTCGATTGCGTTACAATGCCCCGGTCACAATCGGGATCGACGGTAATTTGAACATCAAGTACCCAACCGGCACAATGAATGAATCGGCGCCTGTAGCCTGGCAGGAGATTGACGGTCACCGCTGCCCGGTCAAGGTTGCCTTTTCTCTGTTTGCGTCTTCTGCAAAGGCGCCTGTTCTTGGTTTCAAGGTAGGACAATATGATTCTTCCCGGCCGCTGCTGATCGACCCTACCCTATCCTGGAATACCTTTATGGGAGTAGCGTCAGGTTATGATACCGGCAATGCCATTGCCGTGGACAGCCAGGGTAATATTTATGTTGTGGGATATGGTGGGCCCTGGGGAAACACATCTTCCTATGCCGGGGGAGAGGATGCCTTTGTCGCCAAATTCGATTCCAATGGTAACTTAGTGTGGAATACCTTTTTAGGATCGTCACAATTTGACGAGGCCAATGCCGTTGCCGTGGATAGCAATGGGTCTGTTTTTGTGGCAGGGGATAGTGAGGCGAGCTGGGGCAGTCCGAAACAGGGTTACACTGGTGGTCGGGACGGATTTGTCGCCAAGTTGAACAACAGTGGCGTCTTACAATGGAACACCTTCATGGGATCAAGTGGAGATGATATTGGTACGGGCATTGAAGTGGGCAGTAGTGGAGAAATCTATGTGACTGGTGAAAGTAAGGGCAGTTGGGGCAGCAATCCAAAGCGGCCCTATACGGGGGACTGGGATGCCTTTGCTGCCAAGCTGGACGCAAATGGTACCTTAACCTGGAACACATTTCTGGGGTCAACGGATCTGGATAATGGGGAAGATGTAACCATAGATGGTAATGGCGCGGTATACGTGACGGGTTACAGCACAAAATCCTGGGGCAACAACCCTGTAAGAGGATTTACCGGGACAACTTATGATGCCTTTGCTGCTAAGTTAAACAGCTCCGGTGTTCTCCAATGGAATACGTTTTTAGGCTCCAGTGGTATTGATGTCGCAGAGGGTATTGCCCTGGACAAGACAGACAATATCTATATCATTGGCGGCAGTGCTGCCACCTGGGAAAATCCCATAAACAATTTTACAGGTGGAGGTGATATCTTTGTTGCCAAATTACAGAACAACGGTGTGTTACAATGGAATACGTTCCTGGGCTCAACGGGTAATGATGTCGGCCAGGCCATTACTCTTGATAACCAGGGATCTATTTACGTGACAGGTTATAGTGATGCCGCCTGGGGTAACGGGAAACAGGCATACGCCGGGGGAGAGGATGCCTTTGCCGCTCAGTTAACAGGGAACGGCACATTTAAGTGGAATACCTTCCTCGGCTCTTCAGATGATGATGAAGGTAACGGAATTATCGCCGCTAACGGCGGGCGTGTATATATAACCGGTATAAGCGCGTCAACATGGGGAGTTCCAAGAAATCCCCATGCCGATGGTGGGGATCCAGATGCCTTTGTCGCTAAATTACGCCCCAGCTGTAGCTTTTATGTTTTCAGGTCTAAAAACGGAAAAACCACTGCGGTTTGTCTGTAATCTAGGCGATGAACGCCACTTTTTTTGTCCCCTTTGGCAACGATTAATTAAATACAGGCCGGAAGCTTCCTGCCTCAGGGGACTCAAATCAACCTTTTGCCGGGGCACTCCATGAGAAATCAATACCGTACTTCGGAATTGACGTCACATCCACAACAAAGCATGAAAATAGCCTGAAACGGCTCTGCGCCGTGGACTATTTTCGGATAAGCCCGGACCCGGAACAGCCGTCAGCCGCTACTAATAGCGTAATCCCACCCGATCCCGGACCAGATCCAGAGTGACGGCTGCCTTTTGCCGCGCCTTGTCCGCACCTTTATGGAGGACATCCCGAAGGTAGTCCTGGTTTTCCAGCAGTTCTTTTTTCTTTTCCCGTGCTCCGGCAAAATAATCCCGAATCAGCTCGAACAGATCCTGTTTGATATAGCCATAGGCAGCGCCGCCGTTTACGTACAGATCATGGACCTCGGCAAGCTTGTCCTTAGCGGCAAAGAGCGAAAGCAGGGCATAGAGATTGCACTTCTCCGGATCTTTCGGATCTTCCACCGGGGTGGCATCGGTTTGAATAGACATCACCTTTTTCCGGAGCGGTTTATCATCCAGAAAAATGGGGATAGTGTTGCCGTAGGATTTGGACATCTTCTGGCCGTCAAGGCCGGGAACAATGGCCGTGGTTTCACTGATGGCCGGTTCGGGGACAACAAAGGTCTCGCCGAAATGATTGTTGAATTTAATGGCAATATCACGGGCCACTTCAAGGTGCTGTTTCTGATCCTTACCCACCGGCACTACTTCGGACTGGAAGAGTAAAATGTCAGCGGCCATCAGCACCGGATAGGAAAAAAGGCCATGGCTGGCACCAATGCCTTTGGCGACTTTGTCCTTATAGGAATGGCACCGCTCCAGCAGGCCCATGGGCGTCAGGGTCGACAACACCCACATCAGCTCACAGACCTCGGGCACATCAGACTGGACCCAGAAGGTACACCGGTCCGGGTCAAGCCCCAGGGCAAGAAAATCAGCCGCCGCCTCAAGGGTTCCCGCGCTGAGTTTTTCCCGATCATGAACAGTTGTCATGGCATGAAGGTTAACGATGAAAACATAGAGATCGGAAGTCTCCATGTGCGAGATCATGGTTTTCATCATGCCAAAATAATTACCGATGTGAAGCTGACCTGAAGGCTGAATGCCGGAAAGAATGCGTTTCATGATGTTTTGTCTTTTTTGTCTTTTTTGTTTTTTTGATCTTTCTTTTTCTTTTTCTTTTTCTTGTATCAGGCGTTCTGCGTTTGGGTTTCGAGTGCCGATTTTTTAGTTCCGGGCTCTGAGTTACTATAAAATGAAAAAAAAGGGGAGTGCAGAATTACATCTGCACTCCCCTTTCAGGCCGTTTGCTGTTGACGGTCTATTTATTTGACCTCTTCAAAGTCGGCATCGACGACATCGTCATCATCATTGCCACCGGCTCCAGCTGCTCCTGCTCCGGCAGCTCCGGCGGCACCAGCAGCTCCTCCGGCGGCAGCACCAGGACCGGCACCGGGTCCACCCTGCTGATCCTGTGAGGCCTGAGCATACATCAGCTCGGCCAGCTTATGGGATGCCTGGGTCAACTTCTCCGTTGCAGCCTTGATCGCCTCGACGTCATCGGTTTCCAGGGCCTTTTTCAGGTTTTCGATTTCAGTTTCCACGTTGCCCTTGGTCTCGGCATCGACCTTGTCGCCAAGCTCGGTCAAGCTCTTCTGGGTCATGTGGATCATGGAGTCGCCGTTATTCTTGGCCTCAACCAGCTCCTTACGTTTTTTGTCCTCTTCGGCATGCAGTTCGGCGTCCTTCTGCATCCGCTCGATCTCTTCTTCGGAAAGACCGGAAGATGCGGTGATCCGGATCGACTGCTCCTTACCGGTGCCCATATCCTTGGCCGAAACATGGAGGATACCGTTGGCATCGAGATCAAAGGTCACCTCAATCTGGGGAACGCCACGCGGTGCCGGCGGAAGATCGGCAAGCTCAAACCGGCCGATACTCTTGTTATCCGCAGCCATCTCACGCTCACCCTGCAGGACATGAATTGAAACTGCAGGCTGATTGTCTGCGGCAGTCGAAAAGACCTGACTTTTCTTGGTCGGCACAGTGGTATTCTTTTCGATCAACTTGGTCATTACCCCGCCCAGGGTTTCAATACCCAGCGACAGCGGTGTTACATCAAGAAGCAGGACGTCTTTGACGTCACCTTTCAAGACACCGCCCTGAATAGCTGCGCCGATGGCCACAACTTCATCGGGGTTAACACCCTTATGGGGTTCCTTGCCGAAAATCTGTTTAACCTTCTCCTGAACCTTGGGCATCCGGATCATACCACCGACCAGGATAACCTCGTCAATATCGGAGGGATTCAAACCGGCGTCCTTCAATGCGGTCAGGCAGGGGCCTTCGGTCCGTTCGATCAGGTCATCAACCAGGCTCTCCAGTTTGGCCCGGGACAGCTTGATATTCAAATGTTTCGGTCCACTGGCATCTGCGGTAATAAAGGGCAGATTGATATCGGTTTCCATGGCGGTCGACAGCTCTTTCTTGGCCTTTTCCGCCTCTTCCTTCAGCCGCTGCAGGGCCATGTTGTCATTGCGCAGGTCTACGCCCTGGTCGCGTTTGAACTCATCGGCGAGCCAGTTGACAATCCGCATGTCAAAATCTTCACCACCGAGAAAGGTGTCACCGTTGGTGGATTTTACCTCAAACACACCGTCACCGATCTCGAGGATGGACACATCAAAGGTACCGCCGCCAAGATCAAACACCGCAATCTTTTCTTCGCCTTTCTTGTCCAGGCCGTAGGCCAGGGAGGCAGCAGTGGGCTCGTTAATGATCCGCTGTACATTGAGACCGGCGATCTTGCCGGCGTCCTTAGTTGCCTGACGCTGGGCATCGTTAAAATAGGCAGGTACGGTAACAACGGCATCGGTCACCGGCTCACCAAGATACTCTTCGGCGGTCTGTTTCATCTTGCCGAGGATCATGGCTGAGATCTCGGCAGGACTGTACTGCTTGCCGTCGACTTCGACCACGGCATCACCGCCCGGTCCTTCAACAATCTTAAACGGGCTGACCTCAATGGACTTTTTCACCTCGGCATCGGTAAATTTTCGTCCAATGAGCCGTTTGATGGCAAACAGTGTTTTGGTCGGATTGGTTACCGACTGCCGTTTTGCCACCTGACCGACCAGACGTTCATTGTTGTCGGCAAAGGCAACAACGGACGGGGTGGTCCTGTTCCCCTCGCTGTTCTCAATGACCTTAGGGTCTCCACCCTCCATAACTGCAACACATGAATTGGTGGTCCCCAAATCAATTCCAATAATTCTCCCCATGACTATATCTCCTTTATCATTGTAGTATCAATCAGCAGCCCGCAGGCTGTTCAATTCGTTTAAAAGTGCCATTCTTTCTGCAGTTGTACAATGTGCATGATTGCCTTTTTGTCAAGGTGACACTTTTAACTCTTCTTGCCACTGGAAACGACAACCTGGGCATGACGCAGCACCCGATCCTTGAATCGATAGCCCTTGGCAAACTCCCGCAGTACATGGTTGGCCGGTACCTCATCGCTGTTTTCCATGGTCAGGGCATCCATCTCGTCGGGATTGAACTCCTTGCCCACCGAATCAATGGGCGTCACATCAAATTTTTCCAGCAGAGACAGCAACCCCTTGCTGGTCAGCTCAATTCCTTCGAGCATGGATTCGAGTTTTTTCTCCGTGTCTTCGGATTCCGCCCGCCCCTGTTCCAGGGCCCGGCTCAGATTATCCACCGTCGGCAGCAGTTCCCGCAGAATATTTTCTCCGGCATACTTAACCATTTTCTCTTTTTCCCGCGCCATCCGCTTTTTAAAATTCTCGGCATCCGCGGCGATACGCAGCACGCGATCATTGGCTTCGGCTAGTTCTTTCTGCAGAGTGGCTATATCCGGCGTCTCTTCCAGTTGCGCTTTCGGATCGGAGATTTCGTCGACAACGCCCAGATCCTCGGGAACCTCCAGTTCCTCATCTTTTTTTACATTCTGTTCCATATTCTCTTTTCCCACCTGATCGCTCCCTGTAATTCCTGATTCCTGACAGGGCCAACGGCCCTTTTCTTTTTAGCGGTTTCCATACCATCATCGTTCCTGCCGCTGTATCTCTCTACCCGACCGGCCGAAGGCCTCGGCACAACTTGTCCGGCAGGCACGACAATTCTCGACACCGGCAAGACCGACAAATCTGGTCGGAACAATAAGTATGGGCCAAACCCATGTCAAGGGAGGAAAAACACGGAAAAAAGATGGGGAAATGCGCCCCGCATACCCGGAAAAACCATTTGCCGGGTATGCAGGACCGATAAATGAAACCGGAAGCTCTACGAGGCGAGGTATTGATCAATTGCAGTGGAAATCCTGCTGAATATTTTAACAAATTCCTTTTCGTCGCGTTCCAGCAGGGTAATACGGAATCCCTGCAGATTGGTGGCAAAAGAAGACAACGGCACCACGCAGATTCCGGTAGAGGCCAGCAGGTAATAGACAAAGCGTTTATCCAGCGACACGGCAGGACCGGAGACCAGCGCTTCAACAGTTTTTGCAACCTCTCCATTGGCGATGGGCAGGGTCTGCTTATGGTTGAGCAGACCATCCTCAAAGGCAGCGCTCATGTAAAAGGCGCCATTGGTCCGATTGACGATCAGCCCCTTGCTCTCTTTTAAAATATCGTAGGCCAGGTTGGAGTAGCGCTCATATCGTTTGATCCGTTCATCAAGATAGTCCTGGTAGCGGGGATGGCTTTTAATCCTGGGCAACACGACCTGAGGCAGGGTTGTGGAGCAGACCTCAAGCATCTTGGCGTTCAGGATCGAGTTGACATAGGTCTCGAACATGGGATCACGATGGCCGTTGTAGACCTCTATCCAGCCGCAGCGCCCACCCGGCCAGGGCATTTCCTTGGAGGTTCCGCGCATACAGAGCGCCGGGACCTTGTCCCCGATTACCGTACAGAGCGGCGCCGACTTCGTCCCGTTATAGGTGATATTCTGATAGACCTCATCACAGATGATAAAGATATCATTTTTCTCACAGATTTCGACTATGGCCCGCATAATCTCGGCCGGATAGACGGCACCGGTCGGGTTATCCGGATTGATCACCAGAATGCCGGCCACGGCCGGGTTGTATTTGATATGATTTTCAATATCCTCCAGATCCGGGTACCAGAGGTGATTGGGATTGAGGATATAGGTGATCGGCTGATCACCGGCATGGGCGGCTTCGGCCGAGGAGTGGGTGGTATAGCTCGGAGTCGGCACAATGACCCGGGCGGTGCGCTTGAGAAAACCGAAGACCTTGGAAATGGCATCGCCAAGACCGTTGAAAAAGATAATATCTTCGGCATCAATCTGAACCCCGCCCATGGCGTTGGTTTCTTTGGCGATAAACTCACGGGTTGCCAGCACCCCCTTAGTCGGGCTGTAGCCGTAGGTCGCACTCTCCTGAACCGCATCGGCAACGATATCCTTCATCCAGGGGGGTATCTCTTCGCCCTTGGCAACAGGATCACCGATATTTTCCCAGTTGACCTGGACCCCGAGTTTCTGCAGCTTGTTGCCGACATTAACGATGTTCCGAATTTCATAGGTCAGCTCACCCGCACCTATATGGAGGATATCCGTCCGCATTGTTCTCTTCTCCGCTTAACCACTTGCTTTTACATTAGACCCGGCTGTCCATAAAAAAACCGGAAAGTAACAGTTATTTCCATGTGAATCCGGCCTGATCGTGCAGAGAGGTAGATAAGCGCAGACTTCGAGCGCAGACTCCGTGGGGTGCTCCTGAACGGTTACACCGGAAACTGCTCTCATACCACAGGGATCGAACACCGTCAACTCCGGCTCCCTCATTTTCCGGCAAGTAAGCCGACGACCACGTCACTGCCGGCAGGCCTGGCCAGATAATATCCCTGGACCTGATCGCAGTCATGCTCCAGCAGAAAGCGGAGTTGTTCTTCCCGCTCAACCCCTTCGGCCAATACGGTAATTCCCAGGTTATGGGCAAGGACAATAATTGCATCAACGATCACGGCGATATTGGGTTCCGACAACCGGCCCATGAATGAGCTGTCGATTTTAAGTCGACTCAGGGGCAGACGCTGCAGGTCACCGAGGGAAAAACGACCACAGCCGAAATCCTCAACCGCCAGTCGAACCCCAAGACGACTGACTTCTTCAAGTCCATGCAGCCCGCCCGTATGGCGGCCCTCCATCATCGCGGCTTCATCCAGTTCAAGTTCAAGCAGATCCGCAGACAAGCCGTACCGGGCCAGTATTTCAGCAACCATGCCCTGGAACTTGGCATCTCTGAGCTGGCGCGGAGAAATATTGACCGCAACCGGTACAGGCGTAAGGCCTTCCTGTTTCCAGGCGGCTATCTGACGGCAGACCTCCTGCAGAACCCAGGAGCCGATCTCTACAATCAGCCCGCTCTCTTCGGCCTGAAAGAGAAAATCCTGCGGGTACAGCACCCCCTGTTCCGGGTGTCGCCAGCGGATCAGGGCCTCAAGACCGACGAGCTTCCTGGACTTCAGCTCCAGCTGGCACTGGTATTCAAGAAAAAACTGCTCCTTACGCAGGGCCTCGTTCATCTGCCGTTCCTGCAGGTGCAGAGAATGGCGCCGCCGCCCCATCTCCGAGCTGTACAGCCGGTAACTGTTTCGTCCGTCATCCTTGGCCTGATACAGGGCAGTATCCGCGCATTTGATAACGCCGTCAAGGTTGTCCGAATCATCGGGATAAACGGCAATACCGATACTGGTGGAGATATGCAGATCGTGGCCGTTGACCTGAATGGGCTTGGCTATGGCTGCCATGATTTTGCCGGCGACCACCTCGGCATTGCCGTGGTTGCCGATGTCGTCAAGGATGAAAACAAACTCATCGCCACCGATACGGGCAACGGTATCCGACTGCCGACACTGGGCCTGAAACCTGCGGGCCACCTCAATCAACAGCCCGTCACCCACATCATGACCAAGGGTATCGTTGATATTTTTAAATCGGTCCAGATCCAGAAAAAGAATGGCCACCCGGGTTCCCTTCCGGCGGGCCTTGAAAATGGCCTGTTCAAGACGATCTTTAAAGAGCAGGCGGTTGGGCAGACCGGTCAGGGAATCATGGTGGGCCAGCCGGTAAAGTCGCGACCTGCTCTCACGCAGCTCCTGTTCTATCCGCAGTCGATCCGTGATATCCCGGGCAACTTCTATAGTCCCGTAAATTTCACCTTCCGTGTCGCGAAGAGGAGAAGCCTCTATCTCAAAGGTGTTGTTGATACCGTTACCGTGATACCTGTTATGGACCAGGGTAACCGGCCGGCCCTTTTCCTGAACCTGTTGCACGGGACAGGGATACTGCTCATCGCTGCAGGGACGATCCCGGCCCGCAAAAAGCTGGTAGCATTTCTGGCCGCCCCGGCGGACGATCTCCGGGTCCACATGAAGCAGTTCGGTGGCGACCTTGTTCATCAGCAGCACATTATAGCGGGTATCAATGGCCATCACCGGATCAGCGGCTCCGTCGATCACCGTCTGCAGAAAGCTGCGCTCGTAATCGACCGCCTCATGGAGCTGCTGCTGAACTGCAGCCAGGGCCTCATCCTGTTTTTTCTGCCGGGTGATATTCTGATGGGTACCGGTCATCCGGACCGGCATATTCTTGTCGTCCCGTTCCACCACCCTGCCGCGGTCAAGAAACCATTGCCACTCGCCCTCCCGGTCCCGGATCCGGTATTCAATCCGATACTCGTCGGTTTTGCCGGCAAGATGGTCATTAAGCACCTGGAGAACCTGTTTCTTATCGTCGGGATGAATGCTCCGCTGCAGGGTGGAGATTCCCTGGCCGCCGTTTTCTTCCCGGTAATCGAGAAAATCCTTACGATCGTGACTGGTATACATCTCGCCGGTCTTGATATTCCAGTCCCACAACCCGGCCTGGGAGGCATACAGGGCCAACTCAAACCGCTCTTCCACCCTTTTCAGTTCATGCTCCCGCTGCCTTGACTCTTCAAGGACGAACAGGCGCCGCAGGGTCTGGGAAATGGAATCCGCCATTTCCTCAAGCAACTGCTGTTCCGCCCGGTCGACTTCACAGAACGATGGCAGTTCGACAACCAGAAAGCCTAAAAGCTCAGCCCGGCAGCGAATGGCAACGGCAACGGCCCCACACCTTCCGTCAGCATCACGACTGCAGACCCCGCAGCTGCAGCTATGACAGGATACGGCCGCACCATCCTGCTGTTCCAGGCACCTTTTTCCGCACTCCGGCAGCTTCGAATTACGGAGCTGATCCATGATGAGATTAAAACGTTTTCCCAGACCGGCTTCCGCCGTTATAACACCACCGACCTCACTCTCCAGCAGAACCATCCAGGCTGTACGATACAACTCTTTATCGACCAGGTGATCGCAGATCCCCTGGAGAAGGGTCGGCAGATCCTGCTGGCTCAGGAGCAGGCGATGAACCGCAAGCGAAGCGGCAAGCAAGGTCTGATATCGGGTGCAGTCTGTCGGCATGGTCAATTGTTCTTTACTCCACCGGAACCGGGGACTTCCGCCCCCTGTTTTTCATAATTCTTCAACTTGTTGAGCAGGGTTTTACGGGTGATCTGCAACCGCCTTGCCGCTTCGCTGCGATTGCCGCCGGTCTCTTCCAGCGTCTTTAAGATCAAGGCCTTTTCCGCCTCTTTCAGGGTAGAGGGTTCCGGTACATCTTCCAGCACATGATTGTCGGCCCAACGCTGAATCGTTGTGGGCAGCCCCTCTATATCAAGGTATTCTCCCCGCATCAGAATAACCCCCCGCTCGATGGAGTTCTCCAGCTCCCGGACATTGCCCGGCCATGGGTAACGGTTGAGCACATCCATACATTCCGGTGTAATACCGGCAACCTGACGGTTATTCTTCTCAGCAAACGAGTAGAAAAAATATTCGGATAACAGGGGAATGTCTCCCTGTCTGTCACGCAGGGCAGGCACATCCAGGACAACGACATTCAAACGGTAAAAAAGATCTTCCCTGAAATTGCCCCGGGCCACCTCCTGTTCAAGATCCCGGTTGGTGGCGGCAAGGATACGGACATCGACTGAAATCGTTTCCTGACCGCCCACCCGCTGCAGCTCATGCTCCTGGAGCACCCTAAGCAGTTTTGCCTGCATGGCCGGAGTAGTCTCCCCTATTTCATCAAGAAACAGGGTGCCCCCTTCGGCCTGAACAAACCGGCCTTCACGTCTTCCGTCCGCCCCGGTAAAGGCCCCCTTTTCATGACCGAACAGTTCGGACTCCAGTAAACTCTCTGCCAGGGCCGCGCAGTTGACTTTGATAAACGGCCCCAGGGCGCGATGGCTTTTATGGTGGAGACCGGAGGCAACCAGCTCTTTGCCGGTTCCGGACTCCCCGGTGATCAATACGGTTGCCTCGGTCGGGGCAACATGAAGAATCATATCCCAGAGCGCCCGCATGGACTCGGAAGAACCGATAATCCGATCATCCTCGCCAAAGGGTTTTCCGGATATAGTAGGGGCCTCTTTCTGCAACCGGTGCCCCATCGCCACTTCCAGAGTTTCACGCAGGCGATCGAAATCCAGCGGTTTGGTCAGATAGTCATGGGCCCCCTTCTTGATGGCCGCGACAGCCGAATCAACCGAAGAGTAGGCGGTCATAATCACCACCGGAATGGCCGGATTGACGGCATGAATCCGGCTCAAGGCCTCCATACCGTCCATTTCGGTCATCCGGACATCCATTAAAATGGCATCAAAGGGCGACTCTTCAACCGCCTGTACCGCGCTGATTCCATCATCGGCCTCAACTGCGTCCCACCCCCATTCGGAAAAAAGGGTGGTCAACATATACCGGTGGACCTGCTCGTCATCAACGACCAGTATTTTAACTCTGTCTTTCTTCTGCTGCATGGCTGGAACGTAACACTGCTCTTAAAAACGGCTCGCGCACGAGAATAATTATCTATAAAGAACCCGGCGTTATCCCGGGCTGCGGCTTCTTCAACAGTAACTGTTCAGGAGCACCCCACGGAGTCTACGCTCGAAGTCTGCGCTTATCTACCTCTCTGCACGGTCAGGCCTGATTCACATAGGAATCACTATAGTTCACAGGCCTGACTGCACAGATATGGAGCACTCCTGAACAGTTA
>DRKH01000232.1 GCA_011051825.1 Desulfobulbus sp. | reverse complement strand
GGTAGGGGCAGAGAACTAGCCCTACCACCACCTGTAACTGTTCAGGAGTGCTCCATATCTGTGCAGTCAGGCCTGTGAACTATAGTGATTCCTATGTGAATCAGGCCTGACCGTGCAGAGATGGGGTGCTCCTGAACAGTTACGGTTATATAATCGTTTTCCGTCACGAATTCAGATATTGTTTAACGAAGGGGAGGCACCTGTGAGGATATTAATCGTTGACGATGAACCGGAGCTGGTGGAACAGATCAGACTGGCTCTGGCCGGACAGAAGTATATCGTTGATACAGCCCTTGATGGCGAAAAGGCCATGGACAGAATCTATGTTGCACCCTATGATCTCATCCTGCTGGACATCATGCTGCCGAAAAAGGACGGGTTCGAGGTTTTGCAGCAACTGCGCAATGAAAAAAAATCCACCCCTGTACTGATGCTGACCGCCAGAGGAAATCTCGAAGACAGGATAAAGGGGCTTGATCTCGGTGCAGATGATTATCTGGCCAAGCCGTTTTCCATGGAAGAGTTGCTGGCCCGCATTCGCGCTCTGCTGCGACGCAGTAATGCGCAGGTATCTCCGATTCTGCGAATTGGCGCCATCAGTCTGAATACCGCAAGCAGAGAGGCGCTTCAAGGCAGCAGGCCGCTTGAACTTACCCCAAAAGAATTCTCTATTCTCGAATTCCTCTTATATAACACGAATCGGGCCGTGTCGCGCTACACCATGGCGGAGCACGTCTGGGGTGACGAGTTTGACCCCGTGACCATGTCCAACAGCATAGATGTGCATATCAAAAATCTGCGCAGAAAAATCAGTGATCCCAAGGGAAAGATTATCCGGACGGTCCGGGGCGTGGGTTATATGATTAAGGGCGGCAACGACGAATAGGTTCGTCCTCCATCCTGCATTTTCTTGCCAACAGGATTCAGGGCCTACCAACAATTCGTAAGCGATCACGGGGGTTGACAACTTCCTGTTTTCACGATTCTACACCTATAATCTGTCTCAGATTGCACGAATTCGAAGTCTCCGCTGCGCTCCGCTTATCTGCGCAGGCGTGAAGGTGAAGGCGGGGTGCCTGTGACGCGGCTTACGTGTTTTCAGGTTTTGCAGCAGGCCGCTTGTGAAATATGCGGACCAGGCTCACTTGAGCCATAAAAACAAAAAAGCCCTGAACCGCAGTATTACTGCGATTCAGGGCTCTGTTAAAGATGGTGCCGAAGGCGAGATTCGAACTCGCACGACCGTGGGCCACTACCCCCTCAAGATAGCTCAATTCTTGAATAATCAAACAGTTACTACAGTTAAGCGCAATTTTGGTCACAATTGACCTGTAGTCCCTCTCCATTTTTTTGGTTGTACCCAAAAAACAACAGTGCTATAATTTGGTTATAACCAAATTATTTCAGCGGTGGATTCAACCATGGATATTTTGATCGAAGATTATCGACGACTGTTAAATGATCTGGGTGACGTGTACCAGAGAAATATATACCAATCCCTGGAAAGTGACCATCGGATTATCGGAATTGTCGGACCGCGGGGGATTGGCAAAACGACGTATATCCTGACCTATCTCAAAGAAAACTATTTTAATAATCCACAGGCCCTCTACGTCAGCGCAGATGATCTCTATTTCAGCGAGAACAAATTGCTGGACATGGCAAGGGAATTTATTGATCGTTACGATGGCCGGCTGTTATGTATCGACGAAATCCACAAATATCCAAACTGGGGGCAGGAACTAAAAAATATTTTTGATAAGTATAAAAAACTGAAAATCATATTTTCGGGAAGTTCCAGTATTAACCTGATAAGAGAAAAATATGATTTATCCCGCCGGGCAATTCTAAAACATATGCCAGGCATGTCCTTTCGGGAATTTCTGGAGATCAAAACCGGTCATACATTTTCGATTATTTCGTTGGATGAAATTGTCGAAAACGGGATGAATATTGCCACTGAAGTTGCATCAACTCCAAAGCTGATCGGCTGGTTCAATGAATACCTGCAGATCGGCTACTACCCTCTGTTCAATACCTATAATAACCATGATGACATCTGCCAGGCATTGATCGGGATTATTGAAAAAGGTATTTATATTGACATTCCGTCCTATTACAGGATTAAATCCAGCACCATTCCCGTGTTCAAAAAAATCCTGAATTTTATTTATTCATCCTCTCCGTCATTAATTAACGTCAACAGAATTGCCAAGAGCTTAAAGAAAGATCACAGTGATGTGACAAGATACCTTGAAATGCTTCGGGACAGCGGGTTGCTTCGATTTCTGCTCATTGACAAAACCGGACATGCCCTGATGCGGAATACGGAAAAGGTTTTTTTAAACAACACAAACCTGTTTTATGCAATGGAACATGAGCTCGGCAAAGGCATGGACAAGGGGGCTGTTCGAGAACTCTTTGCCCTGACCTGCCTGGAAAACAGTAACCTGAAACCGGCCTATTCAAAAATCGGGGACCTTCAATGCCGGGACTTCTTGTTCGAAATCGGCGGCAGAAATAAAAGTACAAAACAGATCAGGGGGCAAAAGAAGAATTCCTTCCTGCTCCTGGATGACATCCTGATCGGTACGGAACAGAGGATCCCTCTGTATCTTCTGGGGTTCCTGTATTGATACGGGACAGGGCTATTTTGCCTCCCCTGGGGAGCAGGCCGCAATCCCTGCCTGAAACAACTGCTCATCCGGATAGAGTTTCGCAGCCTTTTCATACAGTGCCAGGGCCCTGGAAGAATCCAACTGGTCGAGGAGAAACCTGCCTGCTTTATCAATGATGACGTGCAGGTCTTCCGTATCGCCGGGCAGGTCAACCAGGGAAAGCAGAAGCTCAAGCCCCTCTTCTATCCTTCCCAGCAGGATCTCATGGGTGCCCACAGTTAAAAGGGCGGGAGCGTAGCCGGGATCAATGGCCAGGGCAACTACTTCACCGGGCAATTCATCCCGTGGGGCAGTTTCTCCGACGAGCTTCCGAAACATCTGGGCCGCAGGCATGGAATGATACTCCAAATCAGCAGCCATGCGCCGATCTCCCCCAGGCAGAGCACCGTATTCGGCACGTAATTCTTGCAGACGTTCATCATGCTCCAGCAACCAGAAAAAAGAGTGGTCCTGAAAAGAGGAGCCTGCCTTTTCAACATCATTATCCTGTAATTGTCGTATCGGCACCCCGTCAAATTCCTGCATAAGGTCAAGAGACTCCGGAGGATCCTCCGGATAGTCAACCTCATCATAAAGGGTACAGGCCTCCTGCTCCGCTGAAAACATTTTTTCCTGAACCAACTGACCACAACCATCAAAGCTGTCCCGTTCAATAATCTCGTCGAGATATGGGTCAAAAACAGGGTCCAGCAGGCAGATTCCCATTTCTTTTCCCGCAGCAAAGGAAACAGGACGGAAAGCATGGCAATCCAAACAGATGTTTTCAGGTTCTGTGGTCATGTTCTGTTCCTTGATTCTCATGGGATGAATCCGGCATCGTTCAGCCGCTTGATCAGACTGTATTTTCTTCGATGTTCCTGACACAGTTCGTTTAACCCGGCCTGAAACATCGTCTTCTCACTCTTGCTCCTTGCCAGTTCCTTGAGATCCAGCAGCAGTTGTACGGCCCGGTCATAATCCGCCGGCCGTTTTCCGCTGATCAGGCTGTTGACCTGGCGCCAGATTTCATCCTCCTTGCCGGCCAGACCGGCAAGATATTTTTTCCTTTCCTGCGCCTGCTGCTTTTTCAGGATGGCCTTCCTGCGCGCATGCTCTTCGGCTTCCCGCTTTTTTCGCTCTTCTGCGCTGAGTTCAGCCTGCTCAAGCAGCTCTCCGGCAGTGCGGCGCTTTTGTGATGTTGATTCATTGTCCTTGGGTGCGCATGCCTTGAGAAATCGCTGGTACAGCCTGTTTGCCAGGTGCGGCTCGTGGCCGACAAGGAGACGGCGCAGAATCTCATCCTTCTCAGTGGTATCCATGCCACGAATCCAGTGAACAAGCTCCTGCTCCCTGGCGGATTGTATTCCTCCAGCACCGCTGCACCCGGCCGCAGCCGTCACCATGTCCGGATCAATTCGCATGAAACGGACAAAGGTGGACAGGGCGCCGCTCAGTTCACCAAGTCCGTCCGGCACCGGCGGCTCAGCTTCATCAGGCTCAACCCATCCCTGCTGGACACCAAGCAACCAGGCAAGGTAGAGGCAACGGAAATCACCACGGATAAGATCCTCCCGGAGAGAAATCATCGAGGAAAGCCACCCCTCGCCCTCTTCCCATTCGTATTCTTCGCTCTCCAAGTCAAAAGAGAGGATAAAATATTCCCCTTTGCGCTGCAGGCTGATTATGTCATCAAGGCAATACTCCCGGATCGAATTCCCGTCGATCAGGTCAGACGGTATTCTGAACATCAGTTGACGGGTGCCCCAGTTGGTCAGGTAACAGAAGGCATCAAAATATTTTTCCAGCAACTTCTCCGGATCGGCATGGAGGTCACCGTAGTTGTACACATTGACAAACCCGGTGGGCGTGATATGGGCACGGGAAGAAATCCGGCGTAATCCCTGCTGCACTTCCTCTGTCAGAGGCCGGTCAACTGCCTGGAACTCATAGTACTGGTACTCACTCATTGGGCCTTCTCCGGATTATCTCTGTATTTATTCCAGAAACTGTACTTGCGGCCATGTGCTCTGTGCAGCTCTTGTTTATACTGTTCATGGGATGCAAACCTTTGCCAGTCGTTGATTTTTAACGATAAGCTGTCCAGTCTTTCCAGGTAATCGACTCCATGATGATAACTTTTGCTATACCGCCTGCGGAGGATGGAATCCAACAGGGAGCGATACACCATCGTCGCGGCAAGATACCGGCCGCTCTCTTCCATTGCCTCGGCCAGCGGCAAAAGACTGACATACATATCACCATCAATCTGGTCAACATGCGACAGAAGATATTTTTCCAGGGCATCGATCTGACGTGTTTCCAGCAGGAATTCGGCATCCCGTGAGTAAAACTTCGTTTCCCCCAGAATTTCCCTTACCTGCTGTGAGATGACCGTCTCCCGCCGGTCCCGGCCGATGACTTCCAAAAGTTCCTCCAGATCATCAAGAGAGCGGTACCTCCGAAACTGTTTCCAGGCTGTTTCCTCCAGTTTGTCACCATTGCCGAGCCTGCTGTAAATGCTGCGTAACAGCCGGTCGCGCTCACTTTCCAGGAGAAAGTTATCTGCCCCTACCCGTTCAAGCCAGGTCAGGGCAGTTTTCGGATCACCGCTTTGCAGATACACGCGACCTATATCCAGGCACGCCTTGGCATTGAGCTTGCCCAGAGATTTGATTCGAACTGCTTCAAAGAGTTGAGCGTCATTGATCTCTTCGGCGAGTTGCTCAATATTATGGTACCAGTTCCAGCGTTGATATGTTGAGGTTGCCTTTTCAGCCTGATCTGAAAATTGATCGATAAGGGTTCGGATTTCTTCAACTGGCAGATAGTTACCTGCATCATTCACCAGGGAATCCCTGACCCCGTAACCATTTTCCATCAGAAGGCTGACCAGCCTGTCCCGAATCCACCGTTTATCTGAACAGCCTGCCGCAAATTCGGAAAAAATGCGGGCGGCAGTATCTTGAAAGATGCCTCCGATTTCACCGCTGGAGTCATCACAGCTTTCAAAGATAACACCATCACTCTCAAAAAAAAGGCTCAGCAGTTCAACGCCGGTCCTGCAATCCTTCACACTCTCGGCAACATCATGAAGCAATCTTTCCAGCTCTCTGCCAAATCCAGCAGTCTCACGCCAGTCATAAAAATTTCCAGAACGCTGCAACTCAGCGAGCCTGTCCTTAAACCGTGTTACTTTTTCATCAGCTGTCGCTACCAGACGGGATACGAGCTCGGCGGCTTCGTCTGAATAATCGGCAATTTCAAGAAGGGTATCCGCCAAAACGGATGGCCCGAGTTTAATCAATTGATCTCGCGTAGTTGTCATCGGCATGTCCAATAAGTGAGTAGCCCGCCATGAAATATTCCAGGTTCAACGTCGTCCGGCTGGTATCATATTTCCCGATCTTTTCCTTTGGCAAGGAATTTTTCAAGAATCGCTGGGTTGAAATAAACCAGGGAAATCCAGCTTAAGCCTGACCTGATCCAGAAAACCATGCTCCGGGAAAAAAGGACGGACTGTCTATCTTCCGCCTTCCTTCATGGAGGCCCAGCTGCTGACCGGTTTCGATGCTTCTACATCCGGGAAAGGAAGCACTAATCCGGAACCGCTCCTGCTCAGGATTCAAACTCCGGCAGTCTTACCCAACGACATAAAGGCAAACCTGTCCGATTGTTTTGTCATTGCCGAAGCAGTCGGCAGGTTGGACAAGGAACGGGCCGATGTGCGGCTGGTG
>DRKH01000231.1 GCA_011051825.1 Desulfobulbus sp. | reverse complement strand
GACCCTGTCTTCAACCGATACCCCGCAGAGGACATGGGTTCCGCCCATTTTTATTAACACTGAACCATCGGCATGGGGCTGGGGATTATACTCAAGCGATACCGGCCGCAACGCATCGGCGGCCCGCTGGTTATTGCGCATAGTGTTCCTTTTTCTTCAACAACCAGTCGATGACCTCTTTCGGATCCGGCTCGGGTGTTGGACGTATTTTAAGTTCGTTGTGCCGGAGAGCCCTAACTGTGCGGGCATGCTTCGTCGTCTTGATGACTTGGCCTGAAGAAGGTGATGGGGAGACAAATGCTCCGGCTTCAAAAAAACGCTCCAACTCCGGATTTCCGGTCCTGTTAACCGGAGTATCAGGCTGTTGTTCCACATTCTGCCGGGGTTGGGCCACAGGAGAAACAACCGCCATCGCCTGCTCCTGTTCAAGTATGGATCCGACAACAGGTTCTGCTGCAACAGGGCCGTCAACACCCCGGGAGGCAGCAATATCCGTCGGCACGGTATCTGCTGATTTTACACTGTCGGAATCGACAATTTCCTCTGCTGCCACCGGCGGCGGCGAGAGACTTTCTTCAACCTGAAGCGCCTGAACTTCCAGACGGTCCTGAGAAGATTTCGGCGGGCCGATGCGGGTCTTTTCATCAAATTTCCGTCCACTGCCCTTCGGTGCAGAATCTCCGGCGGTCGGGTGGGCCGGGTCGGCCACCACCACAGGAGTTGCGGCCCCTCCGTCAACCGGTTGCGACAGAGAAAAAAGATCCTCCTCGGGTACCGAATAGCCGACAGCATCAAAATCACCCTTCTTTTTTTCCGTTTCATGAACCGGAAAAACGGTTCTTTCAACATCAGGTGGGGTATCGACAACCGCCGGTTCTGCAACTTTTTTTTCGGTACTGCTGTTCGTGAACACAACATACCCTGCCCCGGCAAAAACCAGCGCAACAAACACGGCAAAAAGGGGCCTTGCAAAAGATCGTCCATCGGCTGCCGTTGCAGCGACTACCGGATCTGCAATATCTTTTGTTGCAACCACTGCCTCATTCTTTTGGTCTGAAGCGGGATCGGCGTTTTCGGTTCCCGGATCAACCGGAGTTACATCCGAAGAAATATCACCGGATTCCCCTTCCATCCCGGGAAATCGCAATTTGGCCACACTCGTTTGAACAACGGCCGGGCCTATCTCGGCAGCCTGGGCAGTGTACCCCGTAAACAGGGCCAGGTCACAGATAATATTGATCCGGCCGGGAAAGCCGCCGGAACATTGATGAATTTCCCGGATGGCATCAGCGCTGAAGATTCGCCGATCACTACCGGCAACATGAAGACGATGCTCTATGTACTCTCCGGTGTCCTCCAAGGAAAAAGGTGCGAGATGATACCGGACAATAACATGATCCTCAAAGGCCTGACTGACACGGGTCGCCAGAGCCTGAGCAGTATCGGCCTGACCGACCAGACATACGCCAAGCCCGCCGGACTCAAGCGGCTGCAGGTTGAGGAGTTCATTGATCTCATCAATAAGCTGCCCGGAAAGCTGCTGCGCCTCGTCAACGACCAGCAGAACCTGCTGATTGTTTTGGCTTGCCTCCCGGAGCAGGGCATGGATACGATCATGAAAATCCCGACGACGTTCCATGCCTGCCGGTACATTAAACCCGTGTGCAACCAGATCATAAAATTCCTGCCCGGTCAGACTGGAATCAGGGATAACAGCAGACCGCACACTGCCGCCCAGGGCATCCAACAGGGCACGCACAACCATGCTCTTACCGCTGCCTGCGTTGCCGGTCAGCAGACTGAGGCCGCCATGGTGTTCCAGACTATACTTCAGGACCTCAAAGGATTTATCGTAATTCTTTCCCTTCCAGAAGAAATCGGAATCGGTGGCGAGCTGGAAAGGAGGCCTGTTCAAGTGATAAAATTGTAGATGCATGAGAAGCCTGGATACTCTATTTTACCGACGCCGGTGCTGACGAATGATAACAAAAAACCTGTGACCGGCGACGTTCAAACAGATGGCCTGCAGCAGAAGGGGTATTGTAGCGCCATCGTTCTCCCACTGCAACAGAATACCACCTACTCCTGGAGAACGTTCTTGATTGCTTCAAGTACCGGGTTGACCTCATTGGGTTTTCCGGTGAATGCAGGGACTGTTGTCAGTTTTTTCGCCACACAGTCATACTGCTGCCAGCCTTTAAGCGGAAAATCAAGGTCAACCGCCCTCCATTTTGGATGACCGTTCTGTTTGAGCCAGTCCATATTCTCATAGAGTAATTTCCCGACCCGGCCGACATTTTCACAGTTTACATTGCGAAAATTAAAGGAGATCAAGACCGCTTTCACCGCCACGGTCGGAACAGCCTCTTTCTGCCAGCTATAGGTCCCGGCAGGAATAGTCGTCCGGGGATAAAATCCGAGAATCTCCTTGTTTTGTATGGGAAGCAAAACCAGATTATCCTCAGCTGTTATATCGGTGGTAAGTAGTTTAACCGGATATCCGGCAACATAAAACATGGCGTCAAGAGTCCCGTTTTTCAAGCCGGCAAGGGCCTCATTGGTTCCGACGGTGACCATTTCCGCAGGCTGGATACCGGAAATTTCAAAGAGAAGACGAGCGGTCAGATAGGTACCGCTTCCCTCTTTACCGACCGCGACCCGTTTTCCCTGAAGGTCGGCAAAACTCTGGAGCCCGCTCCGACCGATCAGATGAATCTCCTCATTGTAGAGCGGAAAAACCATCTTGATTTTTCGAGCTATCTTTCGCAGCACCGGATCGGTCTGCACCCTGGAAACAAAGGCCAGCACATCCGCCTGAACAATGCCGAGCTGGGTGTTGGGCCGTTTAAAAACAGCATATACGTTTTCCACCGAACCGTTTGAGGGCGAGACCTTCAAGGTGATGTCATGCTGCTTGAGGAGCTGAGCCAGATTTAACCCAAACTGATAATACGTGCCCTTGGTACTGCCGGTAACAATGCCCATGGTCGCGGCATATGACACCGTTACGGAAAAGAGGAAAAACAGAAGACTGACCAGCACGATCTTGTTATTTTGTTTCATTGCGGCCTCCTCAGGCGGAGTAGTATCGGGAAGAAAAGTTGTGCCTGATCACCAAGTATTCGGCAGGTTTCACCTCCCCTGAACTTGTAGGCGACCCCGGGGGGCCTGTAGATTCGTGCAGAGGCGACCGGCAGCAGATAAACGGAGCGAAGACTCCATGCAGTGCCCCTGATCACGCACTGAAAACCTGATAATCAAAAGGATATTGCAACATGCCGCATAATGCCGACTATGTCAAGATTTTCAAGATGTTGCAACGATGTGGTACACAAAGAAACCGCAGTGCCCATACCAGCAACCGGGCAGGGCACGCCAAGCCTAAAAGCAGAACAACCGATTGAATTAATTAAGCATATATTATAAACAGGAAGCCTAAGCACGACAGAAGACGACAATGGAGGAGACATCGCTTCCACCCAAAAAATGACCGGCTGAACGGGTCATGTTATCCCGAATGCGACACCTCAGTCCGAGGCGCGTTCCTTGGCCAGCTCTTCCGGACTCATGGTCCAGAACGGTTTTCCATTTTTGGTCAGTCGTACTTTAAGGACAAAATAATCGCCCTTCTTTATCTTGGAAGCCATAAACACGTCTTTACCGTCGATCTCAGCCCAGGAGCCCTTGACCTTGATCTTTTCCCCCCGTTTGATGCCGATGGAATCGCCGAGAAACCACTTGGGGCCGACATGGACCATGATCTTGTCGCCATCACCATCCTTGATAATTACGGCAATACCGGGCGACATCCCCTTCATGGGAACAACGGTGGTGACCTTCTGCACATAGCCCTTCAACTTGTCCAGTTCCGAGGCCTGATACAGTTTATTGTAGGCGCCATTCTCCTCCCAGCCCCCCATATCCTGCGCCACGGCAAAGGAACTCACCAGGCAGAACAGCATCACGATACCGACAGGGATAATTTTTTGTCCATTCATCATTCACCTCTACAGTTGACGTTTATCAATGACCCGCTTTGTTTTTCCCTCGGAACGTTCCAGGGTCTTTTCCTCCACCAGTTTGACCTGCACCCCGATCCCCAGCTCCGAGGCCAGTCTGGCCTTGATGAGATCCACCATCTGCCGCTGTTTCTTCATCTGGTCAAAGAAGATGGTTTCCGTCACCTCTACCAGGACGGTGGCCTTATCCGAATGATTCTCCCGTTCAACAATGATCTGGTAATGGGGCTCGGTTCCTTCAATTTCAAAGAGGACCTTTTCAATCTGCACCGGAAAGACGTTGACGCCTTTGATAATCAGCATATCATCGGTACGGCCCATCACCCGCTGCATCCGGGTAAAGGTTCGTCCGCAGGGGCAGGGTTCAGGAATGAACCGGGTCAGGTCGCGGGTCCGATACCGGATCATGGGAAAGGCCTCTTTGGTCAGGGTGGTAATCACCAGCTCACCAACCTCTCCCGGCTCCACCGGCTCCAGGGTCTCCGGATCAATAATTTCCAGCAGAAAATGGTCCTCGTTGATGTGCAGGCCGTTGCACTCCGTACATTCTCCGGCAACCCCCGGTCCCATGACCTCGGAAAGCCCGTAGTTATCGGTGGCCCGAATCCCGAGTTTCTCGTTGATTTCCCTACGCATGGCCTCGGACCAGGGTTCGGCCCCGAACAGGCCGTAACGCAGAGACAGACCGTTCGGATTAATGCCCATCTCCATCATGGTGTCGGCAATGACCAGGGCATAGGACGGGGTGCAGACCAGGGCCGTGGTTTTAAAATCCTGCATGATCTGGATCTGCCTTTTGGTATTGCCGGCCGAGATAGGAATAACCGAGGCACCGAGCCGTTCCGCCCCGTAATGGAGCCCGAACCCGCCGGTAAACAGGCCATAGCCGAACGCGATCTGAATGACGTCATCCTTGGTCACCCCGGCCCCGGTCAGGACCCGGGCAACAAGGTTGGACCAGTTTTTAATGTCATTACGGCTGTACCCGACCACTGTGGCCAGGCCGGTGGTCCCGGAAGAGGAGTGGACCCGGACCACGTCCCGCAGCGGCACCGCAAAGAGCCCGTAGGGATAGTTGTCGCGCAGATCCTGTTTAACCGTAAAGGGGAGTCGTCGCAGGTCATCAAGTGAGCGGATGTCACTGTAATCCAGCTTGAGCTCTTCAAATTTCTTTTTATAAAATGGAACATGGGTCCCCACCCGGTAGAGAGTGGACTGCAAACGTTCCAACTGCAACTGTTCCAGGTCTTCCCTGGTCATACATTCTTTTTCCGGTTCCCAATACATAAGGCAGGTTTCAGGTGTCTGGTTTCAGAGGCAAGTTCCCGGTTTCAGTTCCCAGGTATCAGCAACAACTCAGCTGAAACCTGAAACCTGAAACCTATTCAATTTTTTCACGGCCCAGGTAGGCCCGCTGCACATCCCGGTTGGCCAGCAGATCTTCCGCCGGTCCCTGGACAATAATTTTGCCGGTTTCAAGCACATAACCGCGATCGGCAATCCCGAGTGCGGCCCGGGCATTCTGTTCCACCAGTAACACGGTGCTGCCCTCATCCCGCAGGCGGGCAATCACACCAAAAATATCGCGGACAACCAGTGGCGCAAGCCCGGTGGAGGGCTCGTCCATCATCACCAGCCGGGGTCTGGACATGAGCGCCCTGCCCATGGCCAGCATCTGCTGTTCGCCACCGGACAGGGTCCCGGCCAGTTGCAGTTTCCGTTCCTTGAGGACCGGAAAGAGTTCATACTGGTGCCCCAGTTCTTTTACAACCGCTGCCTTGCCTTTCTTTTTCTGCAGCACATAACCGCCGAGAATAAGATTTTCCTCCACCGTCATGGTGGCAAAGACCTGCCGTCCCTCCGGCACCAGCACGCAGCCGGAAGCCACGATCTTCCGGGCCGCCCGGCGGACACAGTTCCGGTCACGAAAAACAATCTCACCGGCTGTGGCCCGGACCAGCCCGATAATGGTGCCCAGCAGAGTGGTCTTGCCGGCGCCGTTGGCCCCGAGCATGGTGACAATCTCTCCGCCATCCACATGGAGGGAGATATTCTTAAGGACCTGAAGCTTACCATAGCCGGCATCCAGGTTGCGAATCTTCAGCATAATTCAGACCACCGCCTCCTCTTCATCCTCACCAAGATAAATCTTGATGACCTCCGGATTCTGCTGAATGGCAAGCGGCACATCTTCTGCGATCTTCTGCCCGAAACTGAGCACCACGATCTCATCGGAGATATCCATGACCAGGGACATATCGTGCTCCACCAGCAGCACCGTAATACCCATGTCACGGATTCTGGTGATCAGCCGGGCAACCTCGGCGGTCTCATAGATATTCAAACCGGCGGCCGGTTCATCCAAGAGCAGCAGTTTGGGTTCCATGGCCAGGGCCCTGGCCATCTCCACTGCCCGTTGCTGGCCAAAGGCAAGGCTGGTGGCCTCGGTATCGGCAAACTCTGCAATTTCCAGAAGTTCCAGAAGTTCCATTGCTCTGTCCCGAATCTCTCTTTCCTCCTGCCAGG
>DRKH01000230.1 GCA_011051825.1 Desulfobulbus sp. | reverse complement strand
TCCGCGCCAATTTTCGGATAAACCGGCATTAGCGGCACCGACTTACAGACCAAAATCCTACCCAAAAACATCATCCACGTAGGCGGTTATCGGGGATCCAGCTACACGAGGTGGGCCTTCTCAATTTGAAGAACGTCGTTCAAGCACTGGATCCCCGCCTCCGCGGGGATGACGGATTGGGGGGCAGCTCTTCGGTATAAAAGATGAAGTGCAAGGGACAAGTCTGGCCCGGCCTCGGTTTTCTGTCATCGGGCAGAGGTCATGATTTGCGCAACGAAAGCGCAATCCGCTTTCGTTGCTGATCGACTTCCAGCACCCGGACCATGACCTGCTGCCCGGCCTTGACCACCTCGGCCGGGTCTTTAACGAACCGGTCCGCCAGTTGGCTGATGTGCACCAAACCGTCCTGATGAACCCCGATATCGACAAAGGCGCCGAACCGGGTGACATTGGTGACAATACCGGGCACGTTCATCTCGGCAACCAGATCGGCCATGGTATTTACTCCCCCGGCAAAGGCAAAGGCAGTGAACTCCAGGCGCGGGTCACGACCGGGTTTGGCAAGTTCTGCAAGAATGTCCTGCAGGGTCGGCAGGCCAAGGGTTGCAGAGACGTATTTTTCAAGCTTGATTTTTTCTCTGAGCTGCCGCCGTTTCATCAGATCGGAAACACTGCAGCCAAGCTCGGCAGCCATCTGCTTCACGGTCTGATAGCGTTCCGGGTGGACCGCCGAATCATCCAGCGGATTTTCCGCCCCGTGGATGCGCAGGAACCCGGCGCACTGTTCAAAGGCCTTGGCCCCCAGTCTTGGGACCTTCAACAGTTCTTTTCTGCTGGAAAACGGACCATGCTCATCACGGTATTTGATTATATTTTCGGCCAGAACAGGACCCAGGCCGGAGACATGGATAAGTAACTCGCGCGAGGCACTGTTGACCTCGACCCCGACACTGTTGACACAGCTGACCACCACATCATCCAATCCTTTTTTTAACCGGGCCTGATTGACATCATGCTGATACTGGCCGACCCCGATAGATTTAGGGTCAAGCTTGACCAGCTCGGCCAGAGGATCCTGGAGACGGCGGCCGATGGAGACCGCACCCCGAACCGTGATATCATGATCCGGGAACTCGCGGCGGGCAACCTCGGACGCGGAGTAGATTGAGGCTCCGCTTTCATTGACCAGGGTAACAACGACACCGTCAAGTTCAAGACCACGAACAAAGTCCTCGGTCTCGCGACCGGCCGTGCCGTTACCGATACCGATGGCCTGAATCCGGTGCCGCCGGCAGAGCTCTTTGACTCTTTCTGCCGCCTCCTGTTCCTTTTTACCGCCATGGGTTGGGTAGATGGTGGTGAAATCAAGCAGATTCCCCTGTTCATTTAAACAGACAAGTTTTGCCCCGGTACGAAATCCGGGATCAAGTGCCAGTACCCTTTTCCGGCCCAGGGCCGGGGCCAGCAGCAACTCACGAAGATTTTCGGCAAAAACCTGGATGGCCTCCTCATCGGCCTTTTCCTTGAGACCGGCACGGAGCTCTTTTTCAAGAGAGGGGGCCAGCAGTCTCTTATAACTGTCGGAAACGGCCGCAGCCACCTGCCGCTGCAGTTTTCCCTTGCCCGGGTATCGGTTCCGAAGCACGGCCAGGGCCTGTTCCTCATCGGGCCGGATCACCAGTCGCAGGACCTTTTCACTCTCGCCCCGAAACATGGCCAGCAGCCGGTGGCCCGGGGCTTTACCGGCCTCCTCCTGCCAGCTGAAATAATCCCGGAATTTAACCCCGGCCTCTTGATTCTTTTTCACAACCGTTGAATGGACTATCGACCGGTCGGCAAAGAGACGACGCAACCGGGCACGCAGCTGCGGATCTTCACTGACCCATTCCGCCATGATGTCCCGGGCACCGGCCAGGGCATCTTCTTCAGAGCCGACGCCCTTTTGGGAATCAACAAAATGCGAGACATTGAGATTCTGATCCCGGCCGGAAAAAATGGCTTCGGCCAGAGGCTCCAACCCCTTTTCCCTGGCCATCATGGCCCGGGTCTTTCGCTTCTGCCTGTACGGCAGGTACAGATCCTCCAGGGTCGCAAGATCATCGGCCCGCTGCAAACCCGCCTTGAGTTCATCGGTCAGGATATCTCTTGCTGCAAGCAAGTCCAGAATCGTCCGCCGACGTTTATCGATCTCGGCCAGGGCCCCAAGTTGATCACGAACAGCCGCAACCTGCGTTTCATCAAGAGAACCGGTCATCTCCTTGCGGTACCTGGAGATAAAAGGGACGGTTCCGCCATCGGTCAGTAGTTGAGCGGTGGCTGCTACCTGATTGACCTGAATCTGCAGGCCTGCGGCAATACGGCGGTGATGCTGTTTAATCTGATCCATATTTTTTATTTTCAAAGCTTTTGGTATTCCACCTAAATCCTGGAACCGATCCGGGCATAATGGGCCTGACGCTGTTCTTCGGGCAGGGTGAGAAAATCATCAATTTCCCGGAGCATATCCTTCCTGTCTTCCCGGAGCAGTCCGCTGACGTTTATATAATTGTTGGCATGATCACAGGCAAAAAAAGTATCCAGCGGTTCCAGCAGTTCAAGCAGCAATTTGACTTCAAGCACGGTTCCCTCCGGCGTCTGTTCGATAAAAGATCCGTCCCGGACCTGTTGCATGAGTGGACATTCCCCGGCGCTGCCCTCACCGTACAGCCATAACCGGCGCAGGCGGACAAACTCCGGCTCGGTCTCATTTATAATCCGGGCCGTTCCGGCCATATGCTGCTTGGACTTATCGCGGCCGCCGAGTCCAAGCAGGACATAATAGGAAATTTCAATACCGGCCTCTTTCAGCCGGCGGGCCACGGTGACGACCATTTCAGGTGATTGTCCCTTGCGATGAAACTGGAGGATCTCCGGATCTCCGGATTCAAGGCCAAGATGGACCCGGTTCAGACCGGCATCCGCCAGCAGACGGATATTTTCAGGGCCCAGCTTGTGCAGGGTCGAGGCCCGGGCGTAACAGGTCAACCGTTGAATTTCGCTGACCTCGCGCAGATAGTGTGCTGCGCCGACAAAAATATCCATCCCGGCGGCCAGCGGATCGGCATCACCGAAAAACGCTGTTTTCGCCCCGGGATGGAGGCGGATCAACAGGTCGATGTCATGCCTGATCTCGGCCAGGGTCCGGCAGGAGAAATCCGGCTGGCCCATGGCGGGATATATCCCGCAGAACCGACAGCGGTTCCAGTTGCAGCCCCGGGTTATCCGCACCAGCAGACTCCGCCAT
>DRKH01000229.1 GCA_011051825.1 Desulfobulbus sp. | reverse complement strand
GCTTATCTACCTCTCTGCACGGTCAGGCCTGATTCACATAGGAATCACTATAGTTCACAGGCCTGACTGCACAGATATGGAGCACTCCTAAACAGTTACAGGTGGTGGTTGGGCTAGTTCTCTGCCCCTACCTGAATAGTTACGGTAAAACAAGCCTAAACAAATCGGGTCGAGGTGACGAAACAATACCATGTGCAGGGAAAAACAGAATATTCTCATGAACCGCCGCCGGTTTTTATCAACGGCAGTGCTGACGGCAACCGCTCTGGTTTTTCATCCACCAAAACTGAGCTGGGCGACCACTGGCTGCCGGTCCCTTTCTTTTCATCATACCCATACCGGTGAAAAGCTTGACATCACCTACAGCCGGGCCGGACTCTATAACCCGGGCTCCCTGGAGGAGATTAATTATTTTCTGAGGGATTTCCGGACCGGTGACGTACACCCGATTGACCCCAAGCTGCTCGACCTCCTCTGCTCCGTTAAACAGGAGCTTGGCGGGGCAGGGATTTTTGAGGTTATTTCCGGGTATCGTTCTCCAAAGACCAATCGGCAGTTGAGACGGAAGAGCTCCGGGGTGGCAAAACACAGTCTGCACATGGTCGGCAAGGCTATTGATATCCGGTTGACCGGGGTAAAGACAAGAAAACTTCAGCAGTGTGCCCTGGGCCTGCAATGCGGAGGGGTCGGCTTCTATGCCAAGTCCGATTTCGTCCACCTGGACACCGGGCGGGTGCGGTTCTGGTAGCGTTGCTCCGCTGCCGGTCGTGCTCCCTCTCTCACATGGTTACATCTGGATGTCAACCCGTGGCCTGGCTGATTTTTCTGTTTCAATCCTGGTGATGCATATAAGCAGGCGATCCTTGTCGATCCCATAGTTGCGGATCAGGTACTCTTTGATATTGGCGGCTCGTTCCTGGCCAAGGGCCATCAGTTTTTCTTTGTCTTTATCGCTCAGCTCAGGGCCCTTTTTATCTTCCGTCTTTTTCTCCGACCCTGCTATATACTCCCATGCCGATGATTTTGGACAGAGCTGGAAATCTTCTACCGGTTTATCCTTAAGGATTTTTGCCAGTCGATCAAAATAGTCTTTCAGCTCATCGGGTACCGCACTCTCTCCCGGGGCAAAGAAGACAGGGGGCAGTCGTATCTCCAGCATTTTTTCGCCCACTTTCATGCCGACCCAGGCCAGAGCCCCATATGGACCGAGGGTATACATCAGATAGCCTGAAGCTGCCGGTACAATTGCTTTGCTCAGGGCAGTGATCAGAATATCCGAGATTCCGACATTCAGTTTATCGACCGGGCCCTGTAACGGTACATCCAGAGTGATATTTCCATCACTGTCCCGCAGCATGGACAGTGCGGAATCAAGGGGGATGGGTAACTGATTGTCGAGTTTTTCGGCAAGTTCTTTGGAAATAGTACGGGTTTTCAGCTTTTTGAGCACTATTTCATTGCTCATGTCAAGCACGTTCTCTTTAAGTTTCAACTTGCTCTTTAATTTCAACTGGCCGCTTGCAAGAGCAACTCCGACCGACTGCACGGTATAGGAGGAAAGATCAGCCAGCGGGTAGTTCTTCAGCTTCAGCTTCATGTGTACTTGCGCAGGGGCGGCAAATGGTGCAGTTGTACCGCTGATCTGCAGCGGTGCCCGTTTATCCACGACACCGACCAGATGTACCGAGGCCGGTTCGGACGGGTTGCCGGAGTCAATGTTTTTGACTTGCAGGGAGGTGATGGCCAGATCGCTCTTGAAGGGAACTTCAAGGGTATGATCTTCAAAATAGAGACCACTTTCTCCGCCCAGAGTAATCCGGTCCAGGCGAATGTTTGACCCGGGCGAGGAGTGCTCAGTTTTTTCAGCTGGTTTTTCTTTGTTTTTCTCCGGATGGTTGCTCATGGCAGCAAGTTCTTTGTTAAGGACAAAGGTGCCGTCTTTGTCCCGGATCAGGGTGCAGAACAGATCTGCAAAGGAAAGGGCTGTCCCGGTCATGCCTTTTTCCGGGCTCCAGCCGAGTTCCGACAGCCGGGCCTCGGCAATACTGCAGATGTTGTCTTTTTTTCCGGCCGATTCCCCGAGGAAAAAGAACTTGTCAAAGTCCACCTGATCAACATTCACCTGTTGATCAGGCCCGGTGTGGATGCCATGTACCTTCAAGGCCCCAAGTCCGGCCAGTTTTTTATTGTTTTTAGTTGCGACCACCACCGGTGAGCGGGCCGAGAGTTTGCCGGTCGTCAAGGTGGCAAGGTCATCGGTTTGGATATCGGTTATGGTGACGGTCGGAATCGTGACCTTTAAGGGCATGTCCCCCGCTATATACACATCAAGCCCATCGGCCATGGCCTGTTTGATGGTTATTTTTTCCCCGCCGGGGGCCTCGATCCTGTCAATGGTGAACTGCTCCAGGGTGAGCAGCGGGGCTTGAGAGCTGTCATTCACTATTGTAAAGCCACTGGACTGGAAAGAGGCCGTTCCCCGTACCGTGGTCTCCCCGCCGACAGCAATCGACCCTTTTGTCGTAAGGGTAAAGGCCTTCTGGGCAAAGGAAATCTCCGGTTCTTTTAATTGCGCTGCAAGCTCGGCGATATTCAAGCTGCCGTTGGCTTCCATAATGGAAGGATCTGTATCGGTTAACCCCGGCAGGTAGGAGACCGCTCCGTTCCAGGACAGCGATGAACCGTTTACTGCAAGTTGGATTGCTCCATTGCGGTCGGAAAAGGATGGATGGTCGGCCGTCAGTTCACCCTGGGCCCGGACAGACAGTTCTTTGTCCCTGGTGCCGGAGTTGAACGTAATGCAGCCATCCTTGCCCTGCCAGCTGATATCAGCCGCCTCAGCCTGCAGGGGCGGCATGGAAAAGCCAAGCTGCTTGAGGGCGAACCCGGCACAGGTCTCCACCTTGACCTCATCGTTGATCAAGACCTGCACCCTGCCGTCAATGGCCAGCGCCGGTTCCCTGATATTGATGGCCGGATCCGGGATATCAATGGCGATTTTGGTGCCTCTCAGGCTGCCGTCAACGTCAATG
>DRKH01000228.1 GCA_011051825.1 Desulfobulbus sp. | reverse complement strand
GCCGAACCGGCAATCTTGCGGGGCTTAGGGATTGTGACGAACGTTATAATATTGTGCAGAATTTTTGCTCATAATCAAGACGTGCAAACAGGTCTTGGCGGTAACGGCATGCCGCAAAACAGTAAGTGATCAGGGGCACCGCACGGAGTCTTGCAGGCTCGCTTACCTCTTCGCACGGTCGCGACTGCTCGCATAGAGAGGGGCTATCGGAGTCTCCGCTTCGCTCCGCTACCTGCGGCCAGTCGCGCCTGCACGAATCTACGGCACCCCTGATCACTTACAGGTTTAAGGTAGCTGAAAACATATGGTTACAAATTCTGTGATCAGTTACGCAAAACATCCTTTTATTTTTTCTTCTGCCAGCCGCCGCCGGTCTTGATGAACTGACCCGGTGGTGTTTTTTCAATCGCTTTTTTTCCGGCCAGCTGCTCCACTGCCTGGAGGCTGGTTCCGTTGCGTTGGGCGATTTTTTTATACTGGGCCTTTCGCTTTGTGTTAATGGTCTTGACCAGCTGTTGCACCTCAGGGGTTGCCTTGACCGGCGCCAGATAGCCGGTCAAGGTTTCGCCGACCAGTCCCTGGGCTTTAGCCGTCTGCAGGTCAAGGGCAAAGGCGGATTGACAGGTGATAAGCAGAGCAGAAATCAGAATGAACAGAGTTTTTTTCATCATGTTTTTCACCTTGTTAAAAGAGTCCACTGTCTTTACTCAATACATTGTCGAGTTCTTTTTCAACCTTCACCCTGATCTCATGCTGAATCTTGACATTGAGATTTATGGTAATCGGTTTGTCGGGCGCTTCAACTTTTACTGTGGGCGAACAGGCCGCCACGCCAAATAAGGCCAGCATACAAAGAATCAGGGTAATCCGCATGATTTTCTCCCGGATTAAAAGGGGTTGTGTTTTACCGCTGCCGCGACCATAAACCGGTATCGAATGGTATCGAAGGATCATGAAAATATAGGGTATCGACGGCTGTGGTCCTCATCAGTCTTGATAATGCTGCTGCACTTCCCTGTCGATTTCATCGGTCAATGATGTACTATAACGAAGACTTTTCAACAGGGAAAGGAGATTCTGCTCGGCATTGATGTTAAGGTGGACCGGTCGGGTTGTGTCAAGTTTGGGACTTTTTCCTTCAAGATGGAGACTGACCTGCAATTCTCCATCCGGACGGTATTGGGCGGTGGCTGAAAGAAGGGAGTAGTGAAATTCCTCCAGGGCCTTGAGTGCATAGCCGGTGAGCGGGGATTTCTTCAGGGCGTTGTCCCCGGCAAGCGTATACTGGATCAGGCCGCCCTTTCCTGTATTTTCCAACTCACCCTTGTCCATTCGCAGACCGTTTCGGTCGAAAAAGAATGGAAGGCTTCCCTCAATTCGTCCCTTGACCTTAAGCCCTTTCACCTGCTGGACCGTAATCAGCCGGGCAAGATCAATGTTGTTGAGCTGAATTGTGCTGTGCACTTCAGGTTGTTGCGGATCATAACTGAAAAAATCATCGGAGACGGTGCCGCCAAAGAGCGAGGCCGACAGGTTGCGGACAATGATCTGGGGGAGTTTGCCATGGGGCGAAGGGGTAAAGGCTGTTTCCATGGTGATATTCTTTACTGTGATGCCGGCCTTAAGAGTATCTATGCCTACGGATCCGCTCTTGCGCGATTGAACTCTCGGCAGGAGCTGCAGGTCCTGTCGGATTTCCATTCCTGAAAAGAGTATTTCCTGATAGTGTCCCTTTCCCTCCGAGAGTTCGGCCTGCAGGATAACCCGTAGGGGCTGTCCGGGCCGCCAGCTCATGGAGCCACCGGCCTGCAGACTGCCGCCGGTCAGGTCGAAGGCAAGGGGCCACTGGTTGAGGAGACTGCTCAGCGGTGTTAATGCGGAAAATGAAAGCGGTTGTTTTGAGGTGAAGAAGGCCTGGCCGTGGCCGTTTTTCAGATGGTGTGAAAAGCGGATGGCCAGGGTTCCGGGAACCGTTTGCGGGGCGCAGGAGGCTGTTCCTGCAATCTTCCCGCCTTCGGCGGTGAACTCTGCCCGGATCTGCTGCAGGGCCAGGCCGTTTTCTTTATTACTTAGCTCGAGATGCCCACAGGTCAGATCCGCCTTGATCTGCAGGTTTTCCGGGGAGCCTGCGAGTTGTTCGATATTGATGGATATGGGGTTTGGATCAATGCTGAGATCCTGTTGCTGTACTTTTTTGATGGTCCATTGCCAGCGGGATGAGCCGACATTCCAGGCAGGCCCCTCATTGAGTGCAACTGTAATGTGAACATTGTTTTTAAGCTGTAAGGCGGTTTCCGCCATGCTCAGGGAACCGGATTGAATACCGTTCACTTGGGTGTGCCATTCAGGTTTCAGGTCCAGGGCTATTTTTTTCCTGGAAAGGATTGCCGTCATGGCCGGAACAATTTTAACGGATTGCAGCGTCAGCCCGGGAGCTTTGAGCCCGGCTGCAATCCATGTGGATTCGGGAGCGTACGTGAATTGCCAATCCCCCTTTATATGTTCAAAAATTCCGTCAAGACCAATG
>DRKH01000227.1 GCA_011051825.1 Desulfobulbus sp. | reverse complement strand
GAAAAGGCCTGCAAAGCATTTCTGAAAGCCAAACGTCCGGTCCTCTATATCGGCGGCGGTGTTATCCTCTCCAATGCCAACAAGGAGTTAACGGAACTTGCTGAAAAGATGACCACTCCGGTCACAATGACCCTGATGGGCCTTGGCGGCTTTCCCGGTACCAATCCGCTCTCCCTGGGCATGCTCGGCATGCACGGCAGCTATGCCTCAAATATGGCCGTGGCCAAGAGCGACCTGTTGATAGCGGTCGGTGCCCGATTTGACGACCGGGTTACCGGTCGGCTTGATGCCTTTGCACCACACGCTGAAATTATCCATATTGACATTGATCCCACATCCATCAGTAAGAATGTCGGTGTGGACATCCCGATTGTTGCCGACTGCAAACACGCGCTTCGGGCGATGAACAGCTGGTTGGATGATTCCAGGGAATTTGATGCCGCAGCCGTAGCCGACAGGCATCGTCCATGGCTTGATCAGGTCAAGGAATGGGATGACAAACACCCCCTGACCTACCGGGAAGAAGGGGATATCATCAAACCTCAATATGTCATAGAGGTCCTCAATAAATTGACTGGTGGAGATGCCATCATCACCACCGAGGTCGGTCAGAACCAGATGTGGGCGGCACAGTTTTATAAATTCAATCATCCCCGCCGCCTGTTGACCTCCGGCGGACTCGGTACCATGGGTTATGGGCTGCCCGCAGCAATCGGTGCCAAACTGGCTTTTCCTGAGGCAACGGTTATTGATGTTGCCGGTGACGGATCCATCCAGATGAATATCCAGGAACTGGCCACCGCCCGTCAATGGGGAGCTCCGGTCAAAATTGCCATCCTCAACAACAACTATCTGGGTATGGTTCGTCAGTGGCAGGAATTGTTTTACAACAAACGTTACTCGGCAACGGTCATGGAGGTTACTCCTGATTTTGTCGAGCTTGCCAGGGCCTACGGGGCCGTCGGCCTGCGGGCCAAGACCAAAGACGAGGTTGAACCGGTTATCAAGGAAGCCCTTGCAACCGACAACCTGGTGATCATGGACTTTGCCATCAGCCGGGAAGAAGGTGTCTTCCCCATGGTTCCGGCTGGTAAGGCGACAACTGAAATGTTGCTTGTGTAAACCGCATTCCAAACCCGACCTGACTTACAAACTCACGATACAGGATAGATCAATGAAACATACACTGTCAGTTTTACTCCAGAATAAACCAGGGGCACTTTCCCGGGTCACCGGCCTGTTCAGCGGCCGCGGCTTTAACATTGAAAGTCTTTGTGTTGCTGAGACCCTGGATCCCAAGGTCTCCTGCCTGACCCTGGTCACCCGGGGTGACGACGCCATTGTTGAGCAGATCACCAAACAGCTGCACAAACTGATCGACGTTATCAAGGTGACTGATATTACCGAGGGAGAATTTGTTGAACGGGAAATGGTGTTGATCCGTGTCAAAGCCGAAGCCGGTACCAGGGCCGAGGTTCTGCGGATAATCGATATCTTCAGGGGCAAGGTTGTCGACGTCAGTCCGACATCCTATGCGGTCGAGATCACCGGGCCGGAATCCAAGATCAAGGCCGTTATCGACATCCTGCGCCCCATAGGAATCAAAGAGATTATACGTACCGGCACCATCGCCATGCCCAGGGCACCAAAAAAATAAGATCCACCGGTACCCCTTTATGCGTACGGACGCGGCATGACCGGGCCGGATTTCCGGTCTCAAGCCACAACAGCCAGTATGGACTTCGTAGGATGAACACAAAAAAAATCGCAGAAGTCCGGCCCTCCGGGCAAAAAATGCAGGCCTTCCCATCGCCTGCAAAGAGGGCTCCTTCGGTCAAAATGCCGGAAGGATTCCGCAGTTGTTCTCGCCGCAGGTAAGCGGAGCGGAGACTCCGGGCGGAAACTATTCCGACTTCTGCTTCGTGGGCGATTTTCGGAAAAAGGCATGGCTTCAGGCCATGCCTTTTTCTTGTTTCCAACCAACCGATAACTCTCCAGCTCTATGAAAAAACAGCACCTGCCTCTTGCCCGTGAAGGATACCCCTTCATCTTCTTCTGCGCTTTTGCGGCTCTTCTCTGTGCATTGCTCGGCCTTACAGCTGCCACCTTTATCGGGCTGCTGCTTACAACTTTTGTCACCTGGTTTTTTCGAGACCCGTCCCGGGTCATACCCGATGACCCGGCAGCGATTGTCTGTCCCGCCGATGGCCGGGTAATTATCATCAAGGAGATGGATGATGACCGTTTTCTCAAAGGAAGAGTCCTGAAAATTTCTATCTTCATGAATATTTTTAATGTTCATGTCAACCGCATACCCTGCCTGGGCAGAGTGGAACGTATCCTGTTTAAACCCGGAAAATTCTATTCCGCCGACAATGAAAAGGCTGCCCTGCACAATGAATATTGTGCCGTTACCCTGGCAACGCCCTCAGGTATCCGCTACTGTGTGGTACAGGTTGCCGGTCTGATTGCCCGGCGCATTGTCTGCCGGGCTGAACCGGGTGACACCATCGCCGCAGGCAGGCGTTATGGCCTGATTCGCTTCGGCTCCAGGGTTGACCTTTACCTTCCGCCTGATACCAAGGTCGAGGTCCAGCTTCGCCAGAAAGTCAGATCCGGAGAAACCATCCTGGCCCACCTGTCGCCCGATAAATAGTCCTGCCCGGTTGCTTTTCACCCCTCTTTTCTGGTATAATCAGGCAATCAGACTCTCAAAACACAGTGACAGACATGGAAAATGCCGCCTCAAACAAGTTTTATCCTCTCCCCTGCATGCTGACCTGCACCAGCCTGTTCAGCGGATTCTACTCCATGGTTGCCTCTATTAACGGTAACTTCTATGCAGCGGCTATTGCCATTCTTGTGGCCGCCGTCTTTGATGGCCTTGACGGACGGGTAGCCCGCATGACCGGCTCCACATCCCAGTTCGGTAAGGAGTTGGATTCCCTGTGCGATCTGGTCTCCTTCGGGGTTGCCCCGGCCCTGCTCGCCTACCTGTGGGCATTGACGCCCTATGGCCGATACGGCTGGCTGGCTGCATTTCTTTTTGTGGCGACCACCGCCCTGCGACTCGCCCGTTTCAACTCAGCTCAGGATGAGGAAAAAAAAGGCCACGACTTTGTCGGTCTGCCCTGCCCGGCTGCAGCAAGTATGATTGTCACAACCGTGATGTTCTGCCGCTTTCTCGGGGCAACGGATACGGTCAAACATCTCTCCATTCTGCTGCTTGTCTATGCGCTCTCCTACCTGATGGTCTCCACCCATCGGTATCTCAGCTTTAAACAAATCAACCTCTCACGGGAAAAAAAGTTTCAGGTCATTGTCGGCATGGTTCTTCTCCTGATCCTGCTGGCAACCGAACCTCCGATCACGCTGTTTGCAGTGTTCGTCATCTACATCCTTTCCGGTCCCGCGATGGCCCTGTATGGTCTCATGCAGCAGGGCAAAAAAAAGTTCCCCTCCAGGAAGAAAACCACCGGCCCGGTTGAATAATCAGGAGGCCAACGGCCGTAAGATGCAATGACCACCAACACCATTACCGTCAAGCCAAGACGAATACGTAATATATCAGCAGGTTGTGTCACGTAGAGCCCGCCCCCGGAGTCTACGCTTACCTGCTGGCGATTGGTGGCAAAAAGATCAACCAGTTTTGGGTGGTCACCGCCCACCAGCAGAAAGTGGGTTATAATAACAGCTGCTTCGCCGGAAGGACGTTGCTCCATATAGAATGCATAGGGTTCGGCAGCTTTTTTGGTGGGCAATGCCCACCCTGCTTTTTACTTCTGACAATGATATTTATTCTTAGATTTACAGCTATGCCACCAACACCATTGCCTGGTCCTCCCTGTTCTCATAACGATAGGGCAGCTCCGATGACGACACCCCTTGGCTCTTACAAGTCTTGCACAATGAGTAACTGTTTAGGAGCACCCCACGGAGTCTGCGCTCGAAGTCTGCGCTTATCTACCTCTCTGCACGGTCAGGCCTGATTCACATAGGAATCACTATAGTTCACAGGCCTGACTGCACAGATATGGAGCACTCCTGAACAGTTACAGGTGGTGGT
>DRKH01000226.1 GCA_011051825.1 Desulfobulbus sp. | reverse complement strand
TCAGATAAGGGCACAATTTACGCAATACCGCAGACTGTAACTGTTCAGGAGTGCCTTAGATTTGTTCATTTAAGACTGTGAAGCGTACTTGTGCTACTCGAACTGGCTTAAATGGGCGAAGATGAGGTGCTCCTGAACAGTTACTTTTTGTCGAGTTTTTTTATGTGTATCGTCGTCGGCTTTTCATTGTCCTGAATCAGGATGGTCCGTTAAGGAATAGAGATTAAATAACCTGAACATCTCGCATCTCATCTTCAGGCCATCTTTGACCGCTCTTCAATCACGAAATCCTCATCGTAGCCCTGCTACGTCTGCGGTTTCGTTCAATCAGATCGATCAAACCTGACCTAAAGCTGAGCACGATATTGTCCACGTTATTTAATCTCTGTTCCTAAGGAATTCCTACAGGACAATAGAATACAAGTTTAGGGCAGGTGAAACCACATATTTACAAACCCTGTGACGAGGTACAAGTCAATGGCTTCCGGCAGTACCTGCCTGGCAGAGCTCTTGACTTCTCAAACTGTTCTTATATACAATACCTGTTATGAATACATTTTTATTATTTCCGGTTTCAGGCTCCCTGCCCTGTTCATCCCTTGCCTTTGGGAGTGTCGCCATTGCTTATGGCCGCTAAGAAAAAAGAACAGCAGTTGTTTGTCTGTGGTCAGTGCGGGTATGAGAGTCGGAAATGGCTTGGCCGCTGTCCGGACTGTGGGCAGTGGGACAGCCTGACCGAACAGCAGCGGCCTGTAGCCGTTTCCGCCCGCAGGAAGGTGTCCACGCCGGAGTCCCTTTCCGGCCCGGCCGGCAGCGATCAGGATCGGTTGATAACCGGTATCGGCGAACTTGACCGCGTTCTTGGCGGAGGCATCGTGCCCGGTTCCATGGTCCTTATCGGCGGTGATCCGGGAATCGGCAAGTCAACGCTTATCCTTCAGCTGCTGGCGGCATTGACCGGCGGCGAGCGCAGGGTGCTCTATGTCACCGGCGAGGAGTCGATTCGACAGGTTCGGATGCGGGCTGACCGGCTGCAGATTGATGATGAAGGAATTTTTGTGGCCACGGAAAACTGTGTGGAATCTATTGCAGCCATGGCCGCCGAGATGTCGCCGGCTCTGCTGGCTGTTGATTCCATCCAGACCATGTTCACCGAAGATGTCGGTTCCGCCCCGGGTTCCGTTACCCAGGTCCGGGAATCTACCGCCCGTCTGCTGGCCCTGGCCAAATCCAGCGATCTGCCGGTGTTGCTCATCGGGCATGTCACCAAGGATGGCGCCATTGCCGGGCCGAGGGTTCTGGAGCACATGGTGGATGCGGTTCTTTATTTTGAGGGGGATCGCGGGCAGATGTTTCGCATCCTGCGTACGGTCAAAAATCGTTTCGGCTCCACCAACGAGATCGGTGTCTTTGAGATGAAGGATACCGGGCTGGCCGAGGTCGATAATCCGTCGGCCCTGTTTCTTGCCGAGCGTCCGGTCAATGTGCCCGGTTCCGTGGTCATGCCCAGTGTTGAAGGGACACGACCCATCCTGGTTGAGGTTCAGGCCCTGGTCAGTCCTTCAAGCCTTGGTACGGCCCGGAGAACGGCCATCGGCGCCGATCCCCAGCGTCTGGCCCTGCTGACGGCGGTACTGGAGAAAAAGCTGGGAGTCACCCTGTTTGACCACGATATTTTCCTGAATATTGCCGGTGGAATCCGTATTGATGAACCGGCCCTGGATCTCGGGGTGGTGGTGGCTCTGCTCTCCAGCCTGTTTGAAAAGGTGGTGGATCCGACAACCGTGGTCTGTGGTGAAGTCGGTCTGGCCGGGGAAATCCGGGCTGTGGGCCAGATGGATATGCGTCTGCGCGAGGCGGACCGGCTCGGATTCAAAACCTTTCTCATGCCCGAGTCCAGCCTGCGTCAGCTTGATGGTGCACTATCAGGTTCCATGAATGTTATTCCCGTCCGCACGGTTGGGGCCCTGGTGGAGCAGCTGTTTCAGGGATAACCGCTATCCGGGTAAAATCTTCCTTGTCGGGATCGTCGGCGGTGTTTATGATATCAACTTCAATATTTTTTTGTGGTATTGCATAAATCGTTCACCCCTTAAAATAGGTACATTTTTTTACGGAAGGAGTTGCATGGATTTTAAAGCCCATCTTGAACAGACCTGGAGCCTGTTTGTCGCCAACCTGCCCGCTCTTTTGATCTCCACCCTGGTGCTGTTTGTCTGTTCCGCAATTACCCTGGGCATCATGGCTCCGGTGTTGATGGCGGGGTACATGCAGTCGCTGCTGCTTCTGGTTCGGGAGAATCGGAAACCCGAGGTCGGTGATCTCTTTGGCTACATGCGGCTCTTTTTCCCACTGCTGGTTTTCACGATTCTTGTCGCTCTGGTTTTTGGGCTCGGGTTTGCCATGCTGGTTCTACCCGGGATTGCGGTTATCCTTGCCGTAACTTTTTTCTGCATGTACATGATGCCTTTGATGACCGATCGGGAACTGGGGCTGGTTGAGGCGGTAAAAGAAAGCAGCCGCATGGCCCTGCAACCTCCAATTGGTGAACATGTTGCCGTAATCGCCGTTTTTCTGGTTTTAAATTCCATCGGCAACTCAACCGGCATCGGCGTGTTGTTTACCCAGCCCTTTGCCACCCTTTTTGTTCTGTCTGTCTATGAAATCAAACGACGGCGTATGTTGCCGCCGCCGCAGCAGAATGAGACGACTCCTCCACCTCCACCACCGGGCGCTTAAGTTCGCTCTGATCGTATAAAGGATATTTCCATGGATTGTTTCTCCCGGCTCCGCCGCCATGAATTCGGTGGTGTGGCCGTTTATATCGACCCCCTGCGCCCGGACTGGTTTGTGCCGTCAAGCCGGATTGACGGGTTGCTCTCCTGCCTGCGAAAAGAGACGACCCCTGAGCAGGGACTCAATCGTTTTTGTCTGGAGCAGGGCATTGGTCTTCATGAGGCCAGGGCGGAGTATGATCAACTTGCCGGCCAGCTCGGTTCCAGGGAACCCCGGCCCTACCCGGGCCGCAGTCACTGCCTGCGCTCAGGCCCACCAAAGGAGTTGTGGTTTCATGTAACCGATACCTGTAATCTGGCCTGTCGTCATTGCCTGTTTGCCGCCTCTCCGGCACAGCAGACAACTCTGGACCGGGACGTTTTGTTTACGGCCATTGAAGAAGGGGCTGCCCTTGGCTGTCGTCTCTTTTATTTTACCGGCGGCGAACCCTTTGTCTACCGTGAGTTTACCGAAGTCCTGGCCCATGTCCAGGCCCAGGCTTCCGACGCCCATGTGGTGGTGTTGACCAATGGGCTGTTGCTGAAAGAGCATCTTGACGGGTTAATACAGCTGGATCCCGATCGTCTGCACCTCCAGGTCAGCCTGGATGGACTGGAAGAGACCCATGACGGGCTGCGTGGATCAGGCACCTTTTCCGCCTTGAGAGAGAACATCTCTGCTGTCCGCAACCGGGATCTCAGTCTGACCATTTCCGTGGCCGTTAATCGGGCCAACGCTGACCAGCTGCCCGAGATTGCCCGGCAGGCAGCAAAAATGGGGGCGAGCGGACTCCACCTCATGTTTCATTTTGTTCGCGGCAAGGGCGGAGGTGATCAGTTCGTCGATCCGGAACAGTTGCTGGCGCCGATTCTTGAGACCGCTGCCGTCTGCCGGGAACTGGGGATGCAGATCGATAATCTGGAGGGTTTGAAGTCCCAGATTTTTACCCTGCCCGGTACCCGGCATGATCTGAGCAATATGGGTTGGGAGTCCATGGCCGTGGGGCCGGATGGGAAAATATACCCTTCACCGGCCCTGGTACGGATTGATGAACTTGTCTGCGGCCATGTTGAAGATGGTCTGGCCCGGGTGTTTGCAGAGAGCACGATGCTGACCGAAATCAGGAATCGTTCACTGGTCGATGATCCCAACTGGCGGAAAAATTCTTTTGAGCTTCTGACCGGCGGCGGCGATCCGGATCATTCCTGGGTCACCGGTGGCGATTTTGTCGGTCATGATCCATATCTTCCCCTGTATGAACAGTTGATGCTGGCCCTGATCGTTGAACAGGCCAGACTCTATCCGGATCAGGGAATGTTTCGCCTGCGCATGGGTGATGTCCGGTATGACTGTCCGCAGGAAGAGGGGAGTGAGGTTGTACTCACTCACTGTAACTGCGTGGTCTCACTCTCCGGTGCCGACGGCCACAGCTCGGTTCGTGAATTTTACGGGGCAGCGGCGAGGGCGGCCAATGAGGATATTGTCAATCCCGTGGCCCCGGCCGGTGAGCAGGACGAATTCATTCCGCTGGTTGCAAAAGAACGATCTTATGGCTGCGGCAGTCCGGTCAGGGATGCCGTACCTGCTGTTGGCGAAACGCTTATTGATCTTGGCTCCGGCAGCGGGGTTGAGTGTTTTCTGGCCGCGAAAGAGGTTGGTGCCGCCGGCCGGGTCATCGGGGTTGATATGACCGACGATATGCTGGCGCTGGCGGAGTCCTCTAAAAAGGAAGTTGTTGCTGAGCTTGGTTTTGATACGGTTGAGTTTCGCAAGGGGTTTCTTGAGGACATTCCGGTTGAAGACGGCTGTGCCGATGTGGTGATTTCCAACTGTGTTATCAACCTGAGCCCGGATAAGCGCAAGACCTACCTGGAGATCCTGCGGGTACTTAAACCCGGCGGCCGGATGGTCGTTGCCGATATTGTCACAGATGTACCAGTAACTGCGGCCATCGGCCATTCCGCCCGCTGGCGGGGAGAATGTCTCGGTGGGGCCATGCAGCAGGATACTCTGGTGCAGATGCTTGAAGACTGCGGGTTTGTCGGCCTCCGTCTTCATAAACGGTATCTGTATCGTGAAGTCCGGGGCAATCGATTTTTTTCGCTCACCTACGAGGCGAGAAAAGCCGAGCCGGTTGAGGAAGAGGATTCTGTTCGGGTGGTCTACAGAGGGCCGCATCGCGGGCTGCAGACGGAAAATGGAACCCTGTTGAAACGGGGCTGTATTTCACTGCTGCCGGCACAGGAGGCGGCCGGCTGCGATGACTCGGTTTTTATCCTCGATGATACCGGCGCTATCATCAATGTTGAACAGGAACCGTGCTGTTGCTCCACCACCCCGGAGACCGTCAGGGAAAAGGAACGGAAACGGGCGGTGCCCATTCGCAGGCACAGCCGTGGCTGTATGGTCTGCGGCGAGGAACTGGTCTACAGTAATGAGGCCAGAGGCCGATCGTGTCATTTCTGCGGCACGATGGAGAAGAGCAACAGCGTCTGTACAAGGGGGCACTTTATCTGTGACGGCTGTCATCAACAGGAGGCCATTGAGGTTATCCGTCATATCTGTCTGCAGAGCAGTGAACAGGATATGCTGGCCCTGCTTGCCACCATCAGAAGTCATCCCGCAGTCCCCATGCATGGTCCTGAACATCATGCCATGATGCCCGGGGTTATCCTGGCTGCCTGCCGTAACAGTGGCGGTCCGGTAAGCGATGAGGACATCCTGGCCGGGATAGAGCGAGGCGGCAAGGTGCCCGGCGGGGCCTGCGGCTTCTGGGGCAGCTGTGGTGCGGCCATCGGCGCCGGTATTGCCGCAGCGCTGATTCTGGATGCAACGCCCTTGACCCCGTATCCGCGACAGAAGGCCCAGGCCTTTTCCGCCGATATTCTGGCGGCTGTTGCCGAAATTATCGGCGGTCGCTGCTGTCAGCGGGAAACCTGGCTGGTCTTGAACCGGACGGCCGCTTTGTCGCAGGCGTATTTCGGCCTCTCCCTCCTGGCTGAAAAGGTGCTGCATTGCAGCCAGTACGATTGCAACCGGGAGTGTATCCGGAAGCAGTGTCCGTTATGGGAAAACAGGGTCCGGCAAACAGATGCCGCTCTCCTGCCGATGACCATGGCCAGGTAAGGTTGATGACCGGGAGATATCGAATACAGTGGCTGTGGATAGTGATCGTCCTGCTGTTTCCGGCTGCAGCGATCTTGACGCCGGTGGCACCGGGTTTGTGTGTCGGCCAAAGTCATGCCGACTGTCCGTTGTCCTCAACTCTTGAATTGAACAGTACGGACTATGATACTCAATCGGTTGGGCGGCAGGAATCCTGTTGCTCCGCCGCTCCTCATATATCACGGTCAGGGGGCTGTCGCTGTTCAAGAGGAGGCAGTTTCGTCCCCGGAAATGCCGCAGTGCTTTTCGGGTCCGATTCAAAAATAGCTCCTCCCGGGGCCCATGTCGGCGATGGGGCTCAGGCATGGAGCAGACGGCATCAGGGACGCTTTTTTGTACCTCTCAGGTTTTCCAGCCTGCCGGTGTCCTTTGCCCTCACCATGGTGCAGGTCACAGTTCTTTTGATTTGATACACTCTTTTTTATCTCTTTCAGGGGGATGTCCCCCTGTTGTCGATTTGTAACCGTTCATCGGGATGTCATGCCCTTGGCATTACACCCAAATTGTAAACGTTTATCAGTGCTCCATATTCGTTCAAGCAGATCGACGAGTCTATAGCCCGCTATGTGAGGAGGTCTGATTGGACGAAGATGGGGTGCTGGTGAACGGTTACGTCGATTTTGTCTTTTCCGGCGCAGAGCGCCAGTATTTTTTAAAAGAGGTTTGTGGAATGCAGTCAGAAAAACACGTAGGATATGTTAAAAAAGAAACCATGTACGTGGCCATAGGAGCTTGTCTGTTAATTGGATTTCTCAGCGGGGTCGTGTTTACCATTTATAAATCACCCGGCGGCAGTGGTGGGCAGGCACAAAATGTCGCTCAGCAGCAGAATAACGGCCAGGATCTGGCTGCACTGGAAAAACAGGCGGCTGAATCTCCCGATGATCCCGAGATCTGGACCCATCTCGGCCATGCCTATTTTGATGCCGACGACTATGCCAAAGCCATAAACGCCTACAGTAAGTCCCTTGAGCTTGCTCCGGGTAACGCGGACGTGTTGACCGATCTTGGCGTGATGTACAGGCGTAACGGTCAGCCGGATAAGGCGCTTGAATCCTTTAACAAGGCTATTGCGGCGTCTCCAAACCATGAACAGCCCCGGTTCAACAAGGGCGTGGTGTTGATGTTTGACAAAAAGGATAAGGCGGGAGCAATTAAGGTCTGGGAAGAACTGCTGACCATCAATCCGATGGCCACGGCACCCAACGGACAACCGCTGAAAGATTTAATTACGGAAATGAAAAAAAAGCCATAAACCGTTTTTTGCCCGATCCCTTGACGGCTGTGCCGGGACCGGAAACCGCAGGCACCCTTTGTCGGCAAAAAGATTCCTGATTACATGCAAAGCCCGGCTCTCCCAAACCAGGGATAGCATCGCTTGTTCCGCCGAACTGCAGGAGCCCATGCGTTCAGCATGAATTCGGTGGGTTGGTAATGCTCTTTACTCTTCAGCGATGGGCTCCCTGGTATCAGGCTGAGGATTGTGGTTAATCGGATAAGGGTGGTATCCACTTCACTCTCCTTGGACACTGTTGGGTTCGCTGACACCGTAGCATAAGGGGTCAGATCTCATCTTGACACCATATCGCATTTGATTTAATCTTGTCTTATTATGAGCAGACCCTTACGAATAGAATTTCCCGGCGCCTGGTACCATTTAATGAATCGGGGGCGCCGGGGAGAAATTATCTTCGCGGCGCAGAAAGACCGGCAACTTTTTCTAGGAGTCTGTCGGACTTTTATCCTTACCAGCACGATGGCTGACAGAAGAAAAGCACTCAACTTGTTGTAATTTCGACATATTCATCATTTTTTAGCTTGCTTTTGATGGTGTACACTGGTATAT
>DRKH01000225.1 GCA_011051825.1 Desulfobulbus sp. | reverse complement strand
GGGTGCTCCTGAACAGTTACGTTGTTTTTACAGATCCTGATCAAAAACTTTCACAACGCCTTACCTCCATAGCTGTCAAGCTAAGGCGAATCCAGTAACATATCAGCAGGTTGTGTCAGGAGCCCGCCCCCGGAGTCTACGCTTACCTGCGGGCGATTGTTGGCAGAAACATCAACATGACGCATAGTTATCGCCCACGGGGTGGGCTCCTACGGTATTCTTAGCCCCTGATATTATAGATAATTTGTGCTAGCTTGACGGCTATGGCCTTACCTCCGGAGAATAATTCCTTGTCAGAAAAAACGCCTTCTTTATCCACGGTCTATCCGCTCAGTACGCCCCTGCTGCCCATGAGCCTGCCCAAGCTTGATCCACTGCAACTTCCAGAGTACCTTGAACAACATCCGGAAACCTGCAGTCGATATCCGTATCTTCCCGATCTGGCGAGAATTGAACAGGCCTGTTACCTGTTAAAAACAGCTCCACCGCCGGTTCCCGAGGTCATCGAAAAACGGATAATCAATCCGACCCTGAACCTCCTGTCCGTCCGCTGGTCCGGTCTGCCCGAACTGCTCACCAACCACGACAGCCGACCGGTCCAACAGGATGCACACGTTCTGGTCTTTCGCAAACCGGCAACCGAAGAAGTCCTTGTGCTGGAGCCGAGCGGACATGATCTGCTGGCCTTGAAACTCGTCAGTGAAGAGGTTGACTCCCGGCAGGCGGCCAAAGAGGGCGGGGTGTCTCTGGGTGCCATCGACGACATTCTCTATATTGCCATCCATCGCGGCCTTCTGCTGGCCCCGGAATCAAAAATTGTCCGCGGACCGGACTTTCCCCGCGGAGTCCTCACCGATCCTGACCGCTTTACAGCCCCGACCTTTACCCTGCAGTGGCACCTCACCCAGGTCTGTGACCTCCATTGCCGTCACTGCTATGACCGGAGCGACCGCAAGGCCCTGGAGCTCGATGAGGCCATCAGAGTACTTGATGATCTCTATGATTTCTGTCGTCAGCACCATGTCTTTACTCAGGTCACGTTCACCGGCGGCAATCCGATGCTCTATCCCCATTTTAATGAACTGTACAAAGAGGCGGCCGACCGGGGATTCATGCTCGCCGTCCTTGGCAACCCCATGCCCAGGCACCGCATCGAAGAGATGCTGGCCATCCAGAAACCGGAATTTTACCAGGTCAGTCTTGAGGGCTTGCGCGATCATAATGATTATATCCGGGGCGAGGGCCACTTTGAGCGTATCTTCGACTTTCTCGACCTGCTTAAAGAACTGGATATTTTCTCCATGGTCATGTTGACCCTGACCCGGGCCAATATGGGTGAGGTTCTGGAACTGGCCGAACTGCTTCGGGACCGGGTCAACCTCTTCACCTTTAACCGGCTGGCCATGGTAGGGGAGGGTGCCGACCTGGCCTCTGTGGACCCGAAGGATTTTCCGGACTTTCTTGAGCGCTACATGGAGGCAAGTGAGCACAACCCGTCCATGAGTTTAAAGGATAATTTTTTCAACCTGTTGCGCCACAAACAGGCCATGCCTTACATCGGCGGCTGTGCCGGTTACGGCTGTGGAGCCGCTTTTAACTTTGTTTCCCTGCTCCCGGACGGTGAAGTCCACGCCTGCCGAAAACTTCCCTCACCCATCGGCAACATCGGAGAATCAAGTCTTTTTGAGATATACCACGGGCAGGCTGCACAACGCTATAGGGGCGGCTCGTCGGCCTGCAGGGACTGTGAAATACGCCCGGTCTGCGGTAGCTGCCTTGCAGTCATGTACGGCTTTGGCAAGGATATCTTCAACGAACTCGATCCCTATTGTTTTCGGTAGCATGCATCGTTTTTTCATCCCGCCTCAGGCCATAGATGGCGATACGGTTGTCCTGTCGGGTAGTCAGGCTCATCACCTGCATACGGTACTCCGCATCCGGGCCGGGCAACCGGTGGAGCTCTGTGACGGCACCGGGGCCGTGTACCATACTGAAATAATAAAGTGTACTGAAAACAGTGTCCAAGGCCGCATTACCGGGCAGGTGATTGAGTCCGCCGGGACCGACTTTCCCCTGACCCTGGCCCAGGGGATACTCAAGGGGAAGAAGATGGATCTTGTCCTGCAGAAGGCGACCGAACTTGGCGTTGACACCCTGATGCCGGTCCTCACCAGATACTGCCAGCAACACGGAAACCTGGACCGCCGCATGCAGCGATGGCAGCGGATTGTGCTTGAGGCCTGTAAACAGTGCGGGCGGTCTGCGCCGATGCAAATCACCCCGGTTATCGACCTGCAGCAACTCCCGATTGCATCCTACACCTATCCTCTTTTATGCTGGGAAAAAGAACAACAGGCCATGGTTGGGCCTGAGCTGTTCGCCGCCCCGGGAAAGGTGCTGCTGCTGATAGGCCCGGAAGGCGGCTTTAACCGGCAGGAGGTTCAATTTGCAGCCGACAGCGGCTTTCGTTTTGTCACCCTGGGTCCCCTTGTACTCCGGGCCGAAACAGCTGCGATTGCCGCTGTCGGCATCATCCAGTACCTCACCCGTCTCCAGGCTGCCCGGCTGCAGGAATAGAAAATTTGGCCATCCTGCTCATGTTTGCCGCCTCGGCCTGCTTTGTCACCATGGCGGCCCTGATCAAAACCCTTGGCCGGGGACTGCCGATCACCGAGCTGATGTTTCTCCGCAGCCTGATCGCCCTGCCCGTGCTCTTCGGACTTCTTCTCCATGGCGGTCACCCGCTCATTGTCCATGACTGGAAAAGGCTTCTCCTGCGGATGGTGTTCGGGACCACGGCCATGTTTTGTTTTTACTATGCACTGACCCATATGCCGCTGGCCGATTGTGTCTTTATCGGTCGGACCCAACCGCTGTTTCTCACCCTGTTGGCCCCTTTTCTCGTTGGTGAACAGGGGAAAAAAAACGTCTGGATCGCTATTTTGCTCGGGCTTGCCGGCACCGCCATGATCATGAGACCCCAGGTGGACTGGACCCTTGCCTCTACGGCGGCGCTGACAGCCGCCTTTTTAGCCGCCCTGGCCCATCTCATGGTTCGGCGGCTCAGCCGCACCGATGTAACCCCGGTCATTGTCTTTAACTTTACCTTTCTGCTCTGCCTGATCAGCGGCCTTGCGACTCTATCGACATTTATCCTGCCCTCCAGCCGGCAATGGCTGCTCCTTTTTGCCATCGCCGGTTTTGCCAGCCTCGGCCAATATCTGCTCACTAAAGCCTACAGTCTCG
>DRKH01000224.1 GCA_011051825.1 Desulfobulbus sp. | reverse complement strand
GTCAAGCGGGTGCGGATTGGAGATGGTTTTCAGTTCCAGCTCGTGGATATAAAAACGGGCATTGGTGCACTTATAATCATTTTCACAGTGATCGGAATGGAGATGGGTATGGATCACCACATCAATATCTTCGGGGGCGAGATCAAACCTGGCCAGGCCGTCTTCAAGGGTATAAATTTTACCACCAATGGCCTGCTCGCGATCTGCGGACTGGACCGGATGCATTTCACCGGTATCGACCAGGATCTTTTGGTCGCCGCCTTCAATGTACCAGGAGTAAATGGGAATAGTATAGGGTGTACCATAGTCGTACTGATAGGTCATCATACCCTTATCAAAGACTTTGGTGCCGACAACAATGGGATGGATGGTGTAGGTGCTCATGGTGATTCCTCCGACAGAGTAAAAAGATATTAACAGGTTGCGCAGGGGAATGGCGCAAGTTTCCATTCCCCTGCGCAACCGTTCAAGTATCTCTCTACCTTACGTACGGTGAAACCATTTTTCAATCTCGGCCCGGGAAAAAGTCTTGATCACCGGCCGCCCGTGCGGACAGTGCGAAAAAACCTCGCTTTCCTCCATCTGATGCAGGAGTTCCAGCATTTCCTCGGGCTGCAGACTGTTGCCCGCCTTGATTGCCGCCTTGCAGGCCACGGAGGCAAACAGGGCATCAACGGCAGCCGGAATCCCCTCGTCTTTCTGCCGATCCGCACCGCGCAGGGCATCGAGAGTTTCACAGAGGATATCCGCCGGCGACAGACGGCTGATCAGTGCCGGTACCGCCTTGACCACATAAGTGGACTGGCCGAAATGGGCAACTTCAAGACCGAGCTGCGAGAGAATCTCCCTCCGGCGGTCAATCAGCTCACAGTGATCGGGCCCCAGCTCAACCGTGACCGGAAACAACAGATTCTGCGAGGGAACATTGCTGTCCAGGTAGGCCTGGCGCAGCTTCCCGTACAGGATACGTTCATGGGCCGCATGCTGATCAATGACCAGCAGCTGACCATCCTTTTCACACAGCAGGTACAGATCCAGCAGCTGACCGATCAGCGAAAGTCCGCCCGGATTTTCTTCCTGTTGGTCCTGTTCTCCCCGCTCACCTGGAGCCGGAACCGGTGGCGGCTCAAACGGTTCCGGCAGGACTTCCGGCTCCCTGCTCTCGACAACAGCAGGTTGAGCAGCCCGTACCTGCCGCGGACCGGAAGCAGAAGCGCCGGCACCAAAGGGAATGGAACGCGGGGTGAACGAAGGGGCGGTCGAAGGGGGCACGGCCCGGCGCTGCTCACCGGGAGCAGGGGTGGTAAAGAGCTCGGACCGTTTCTGTTCCTGGTAGTCCCGGACCGCCTGACGTACGGTCCCGGAGACAAACCGATGAACATCCTGTGACCTGCGGAACCGGATCTCCCGCTTGGCCGGATGGACATTGACATCGATCTCATCGGCGGGCAGTTCAAGAATAAGCACCCCGGCCGGACTGTGCCCCTTCATCAGAAACCCCTGCAGCCCTTCAACCACCCCGTGACGTATCATCCGGTCCTGCACCGCCCGGCCGTTAACCAGCAGACGCAGGCGGGCACTTGAGCTGGAAACCGATTCCGGCATCAGCAGAAAACCGTTCAGGCCTGTATCGTTCCCGTCGTCCGTGCCACGGAGTTCCAGCAACCGATCCTGGTAACGAAACACCGCCCGCATGCGCCCTTCAAGGTCTGCGGACACGGGGTAATCCAGACTCTGCCGCCCCTCGACCTGGAGACTGAAGGCAACCCCGGGATTGGCCAGGGCCTGGTTTTTGATCACCTCTTCGATATGAAAGAGTTCGGTCCGGCCGCTCTTGAGAAACTTTTTCCGGGCCGGGATGTTGCCGAACAGATTTTTAACCTCGACAAGGGTTCCTTTGGCGCACCCGTCTTCATGGACTGCATGCAGGGTGCCGTAGCGAACCTCGGCCCGGGTACCGACAGGGCTGTCGTCAGGACGGGAAAGGATGGTCAGCCGTGACACCGAGGCTATACTGGGAATGGCTTCACCCCGGAAACCAAGGGTGACGATGGCCCCGAGCTGTGTCTCTTCCTGCAGTTTGGAGGTGGCATGACGCTCGAGACAGAGCAGCACATCATCCTCATCCATGCCCATACCGTTATCCATTACCCTGAGCAGACGACTGCCGCTGCCCTCCACCTGTACCGCAATCCTGGTACTACCGGCGTCAAGGCTGTTTTCAAGCAGCTCCTTGACCACGGAGGCCGGTCGTTCAACCACTTCGCCGGCGGCAATCTGGTTGGCCAGGTGATCGGAAAGAATGCGTATACGGGACATGGGGTTTCGAGTTTTGGGTTTCGAGTTTTGGGTTTCGAGTTACGGGTTTCGGTTTTCGGGTTCTGAGTTTGCGGTTTACAGGGTGGCGGTTACGGTTTAAGTTGTGTTGCTCTGAAATATATGTAATGGGTATTCCGATTATCTCAACATTTACTGCGTCTTCCCGATCTTGTCCACAAAAGCCGTCAGAAAAAAACGACCTGCCCGCAAGAGGCCGGCCCGTAAAAAAGTCCTGGGCCATACGCCGATCATCCTGTTTCTCCTGATCATCAGCGGTCTTGTTACCCTGTGCATAGGAACGGGGCTGGCCTGGTTTCTTGCCCTTGACATCCCGGATATCCGTTCGGCACAGGATTACAAACCGCTGGTCGCGACAACCGTGCTCGATAAAAACGGTACGATCATTGACGCCATTTACTCTCAGTACCGAATCGTCATCACAAAGCGTCAGATGCCGCCGCTTTTACCCATGGCCTTTGTTGC
>DRKH01000223.1 GCA_011051825.1 Desulfobulbus sp. | reverse complement strand
ACCAAGCCAGAACAGCCGATGTCCGTCCAGGGGGGGGAACAGGCCCGACATCTGCCCGGCCATGACCCCGAAACCAACAGCAGCGGCAAGGGCGGCTCGCTGCCAGGAGCGACGGATCTCCAGCCGGGTGGCCTCCTCCTGCTCAACCCAGGGATCCTGCAGATGTTCCTCAACCTGAACCGGCATCTTGGCATCGCTCAGCAGAAGAACCACTTCGGCCGGATGGGTATCGGTTGTCACCGTCACTCTGGAGCCGGTTATCTCCACCTCGGCATCGGGAATTTTTTGGCCAAGAATCTTTGAAATCGTGGACAGCTTATCCAGGCCGCCCTCGTCAGGGACCAGAAAAAACGTGCCCATGGCCTTTTTTTCGGGTAATCGCGCCGCATACCCCTGGTCGATAATAGCATTGACCACGGCCTGCGGATCGCCGCCCTCGACCAGGGCCTTCTTTTCGATCAGGTTGACAACCGCAGTCCGAACCCCGCCGACACCTTTGATCGCCTTTTCCACATTAGCCACGCAGGCCGAGCAACTCATGTCATCGATCAGAACTTCATAGCCATGCGCGGCCGCCTTTGGGCTCTTTTCCGGCAGCGAGGCGGCGTAGCCCTTGTCGATGATGGCTGCAACCACCTGTGCCGGATCACCTCCGCGGACCAGGGCCTCTTTTTCGATCAGATTGACTGCGGCCTCGGTGACCCCGTCCACCGACAGGATCGCCTTTTCGACATTGGCAACGCAGGCCGAACAGCTCATGTCCGTCACCCTCACCAGATATTCCGATTCTTCTCCGGTCACATTCGCCGCCGGCTTCGTTTCCGCTTCCGGAAGGGTAATTTCACAACTTTCCGGGATCTGCGGTTTGGGCCGGGCCTCATAGCCGGCCCGGGTAATGGCCTCAATCACCGCATGCGGTTTTCCGCCGCTCACCCGCACCAGGCCCTGGTCAAGATCAACCCGGGCTTCAGTGACCCCGTCCACCGACAGGGCAGCCGTCTCCACTGCCTGAACACAATGCTCGCAACTCATATCCGTAACAAGAAGAGTATAGCTGTCGGGGGTTGTTGTTTCGTTCTGCTGACTCATGAATCCTTTAAAATCCTCAGATGTTTTTCTCTATGCCTGTCATAAAAAACAGATTCGGGCGTGCCTGTAAACTGTATATGCACTTTAGTAGAATTTTAAATGGGTTCTTGCACTATATTTTATTCCCCGGCTCACCTGTTGCCGACGGAGAATCAGAAAATATTGCAACAAAACAGGGACGCCGCCATGAACGACAAAGAGATCCTCAGATCAAAGAGGGTGTACAGTTGTTTTCATTGATTACCGGAGAGATTGTCCGATCTCCTTTCGCCATGCTGAATAGCCCACTCAACGTCCGGCAGATTCGGACACAACAATGAGCGAAAGGTATCAATTGGAGTAACTGTTCAGGAGTACCCCATCTCTGCACGGTCAGGCCTGATTCACATAGGAATCACTATAGTTCACAGGCCTGACTGCACAGATATGGAGCACTCCTAAACAGTTACAGGTGGTGGTTGGGCGAGTTCTCTGCCCCTACCTGAATAGTTACCAATTGGATATCAAAAGAAGAGGACGATTACTGCGCCGGGTTGGGGACAGCCGTCAAGCTAACGCAAAAGGTCAACAATATCGTGGAATAGCGGTATTACAGGAGCTCACCCCCCGGAGTCTACGCTTACCTGCGGGCGATTGGTGGCAAAAAGATAAACCAGTTTTGTGTAGGGTGGGCACCGCCCACCAGCAGAAAGTGGGTTATAATAATAGCTGCTTCGCCGGAAGGACGTTGCTACATATAGAGTGCATGGGGTTCGGCAGCTTTTTTTGTGGGCAATGCCCACCCTACTTTTTGCTTCTGCCAATGACATTTATTCTTAGCTTGACAGCTATGGGGTTGGGGAAGGATCCGAGTCCATCAACATACAGCTCGATGTCCGTCGTACTCTTCAGGGTGAGATCATTGTTGGTAACTGATCACTGGGTTGATAACTAATTGTTTTCGCAACCCCTTAATTGTAACTCGTCTGAGGTGCTCCGCATTCGAAGTCTTCGCTGCGCTCCGCTTAACTGTGCAGTCGCGACCGTGCGAAGAGGTAAGCGAGCTTGCGAGACTCCGGGTAAGCGAGGGACGAGCCTCCGTGCAGTACCCCTGATCACTTACGCAAAAATCGGTATGGCTTCTCCATGAATCCGTCATCCCCGCGCAGGCGGGGATCCAGAGCCGGGTTTCTTTGCAGTACCGGGCAGGTATGCCCTGTTTTTAGTCTCCCATCAACCCGTCAAGGATGTTGTCGAGTTCACGTAAACCAAAATCCAGCGGTTTCTCCCCGGCATCCTTTTTCGTTTGCCCGTCCTCATTTTTCGTTTGCCCGTCCTCAAGGATATCCTGATCAGCCGGCACCTGTTGGTCGGCATCAATATAGCCGGGACAGGGTAGCTCGGCTGTAATATTCCAGTCGGCAAGGCTGTTTATGACAATGGACCTTACGAGTTTTTTCTGTTTATTATCGAGATTACGGCAGAGTTCATTGGAGAACAACCTGAAGGCTTCATCCACGCCGACTTTCAGACTGTAGATTCTCTTGTTTTTTGTAATAAGACTGTTGGGGAACGTACCATCCGACTGGAAAGCCATGAGAAGATTCTTCACCGTGCCCCCGTCAACCTCTCTCTCCACCGTATCCAGGATGTCATTAAAGGCTTTGATGTAATTCTCGCGGACCAGTCGTGACTCGCCTTTGAGATCCAGGCCGACCGGTAAGGACTCCAGCTTTGACATGAAAAAATCAATCAGGTCCCGACGGATGATTTTTCCATGTTGCGAGGCAATTATCTGCATGTCGCCCGCCTGTTGCCTGAAATCCTTTACCGCCTTTTTCAGGGCCAGATTGGTCGGCATGTAGAGCTGGTGGAACGTTTTCATTCCCTCCCAGTAATCTTTTTCAGCATACAAATCAGGGGTGGAGGTAAGACCGCCGAACAGATCACCGCTGAAGAGCACTTTTCGTTCCTCGTCAAAAAGGCAGCAGGCCCCGCGAAAATGTGCATACGGGGTTGGAATAATCCGCAGCCGGTGACCGGTCTTGACCTTTATTTTCCCGGTCTTGAAGTTCTCGGTGGCAACAAACTGTTTATCCTTCAGGCCATAGAAACGCACCAGGCGCCAGGTATCTTCCGATGTTACGATGTGCAGCTTGGGGAAATGACGCTGGAAGGCAATCGTATTGATACACACGTCAGGATCCTGATGATTGAGATAGACCAGGTCCAGGTTATAATCATCCCCGAGCACCTGTTCAATTTTTGCAGAAATGGTATTAAAATCGGGACTCGGACCTGGATCAATCAACAGATTGCACTGATGGCCATTTCCCTTGAAAACCCTCAAATATGCATTGCTTTCAAAGCCTTTATCATTTCTGCTGCCGACCCAGAATATATCTTTGGCAATTTCTACCGGTTCGGAACAATTCGGCTGGGGGTT
>DRKH01000222.1 GCA_011051825.1 Desulfobulbus sp. | reverse complement strand
TGGATGTGGATGCCGTGTCCGACGGGACCACGACCGTTATCGGCGGCATTATGGAACATATCGAAGAGGCCGGGATCCATTCCGGCGATTCGGCCTGTGTCCTGCCGCCCCATACTCTGACCCCGGCCATGATCGAAGAGATCAGTCGGGCGACCAGGGCCATGGCCCTGGAGCTCGGCGTCATCGGCCTGATGAACGTCCAGTATGCGGTTAAAGGCGAAGACCTCTATATTCTTGAGGTAAATCCGCGGGCCTCTCGAACCGTGCCCTTTGTCTCCAAGGCCACCGGAGTGGCCCTGGCCAAGATAGCAACCAAGGTGATGATGGGAATCAGTCTGGAGGAACTCGGGTTTACCCAAGAGATTTCGGTCAACCACTGGGCGGTTAAAGAAGCGGTTTTCCCCTTTGATCGTTTTGAGAATGTGGATACCCTGCTCGGACCCGAGATGAAGTCCACCGGCGAGGTTATGGGCATCGATGATTCCCTGGGCCTGGCCATGGCCAAGTCGCAGCAGGCAGCAGGCCAGCATCTGCCCATGAGCGGAACGGTTTTTATCTCCGTTCGCCATGCCGATAAGGCCTCGGCAATACCGGTTGCCAGGAAACTCAGCGAGTTGGGATATAGCCTGGTGGCAACCAGGGGAACCGCAGACAAGTTTGCCGAGGCCGGTATCGTCTGCGAAAAGGTCAATAAGATCTCCCAGGGGCGACCGCATGTACTGGATAAGGTACAGAATGGGGAGATACAATGGATCATCAATACCTCATCCGGCAGCCGCACGACTGAAGATTCCTATTTTATTCGCCGGGCGGCTTTGGATTATCATATTCCCTATACCACGACAATTACCGGAGCTTCTTTTATGACCCGGGCGGTTGCGACCCTGGTTGAGCAGGAAATAGCAGTCAAGACGGTGCAGGAATTTGCAAAGGCCATTGACTGATTGAAAAAGAGTATTATTATAATTAGACCCCTGTGGGGTGGAGATAATGACTTTAGGCCGTCTTGAAAAATGTATTTTTTTCCCGGTCGGACGGGATGACCGTTCTGCGATCTCTGCGTTATGCGTAAAATTTTATCCTGAGAATATCCGATCTGTGGTAAAGAAAAATTGTAACTGTTCAGGAGCACCCCACGGAGTCTACGCTCGAAGTCTGCGCTTATCTACCTCTCTGCACGGTCAGGCCTGACTGCACAGATATGGAGCACTCCTAAACAGTTACAGGTGGTGGTTGGGCTAGTTCTCTGCCCCTACCTGAATAGTTACGAAAAATTTTGCGCATGCCTTGAGCTTGAATGAAGAGGCCGCTTTTTAAGGCGCCTTCAGGAGTTTTTTGAAGTATCTGCGCAATGGATCGGATATTGCAATATAAATTACGGGACTGCTGCAGTCATTTAAAACATCGTTGCTCCTGCGGTTTGGGCTGGGTGGACGGATGCAGGCAACTCGCCTTGAATAATTAAAATTTCGGAGTTTTTTTTGAATACTTTTTATAAGAATCTGAGCATGTGGCTGGTGATTGGCCTGACCATGATCCTTCTCTTTAATCTGTTTAACAAGCCCCATAGCCCGCAGACCTCCATGACCTACAGCGAGTTCTGGTCCAGTGTGGAAAACGGCGCTATCAACAAGGTGAAAATCCAGGGAGAGCGAATCTCCGGTGCGGGTGCGGACGGGCGACCGTTTACGACCATTGCCCCGGATGACGCCGGACTTATTCCCATGCTGCGGAAGTCCGGGGTGGACATCGCGGTCAAGGCTCCCGAGGAAACGCCATGGTATCTGTCCATTTTCATCTCCTGGTTTCCCATGCTGCTGCTGATCGGGGTCTGGATTTTTTTCATGCGGCAGATGCAGATGGGCGGCGGCAAGGGCGGAGCCCTTTCCTTCGGCAAGACCCGGGCCAAGCTGCAGGGCGAAGGCGAGGTCAAGGTCACCTTCAAGGATGTGGCCGGGATTGATGAGGCCAAAGAGGAATTGGAGGAAATTATTGATTTTCTCCGTGATCCGCAGAAGTTTACCCGACTCGGCGGTCGAATTCCCAAGGGCGTTCTGCTGGCCGGTGCCCCTGGTACCGGAAAGACCCTGCTTGCCAAGGCCATTGCCGGTGAGGCCCAGGTACCGTTTTTTACGATCAGTGGTTCCGATTTTGTCGAGATGTTCGTCGGGGTCGGTGCCTCCCGGGTGCGTGATCTGTTCAACCAGGGCAAAAAGAATGCGCCCTGTATTATCTTTATCGATGAAATTGATGCAGTAGGCCGCCATCGCGGGGCAGGACTCGGCGGCGGTCATGACGAACGTGAACAGACCTTAAATCAGCTGCTGGTTGAAATGGATGGTTTTGAGGCCAATGACGGGGTTATTATTATTGCCGCCACCAACCGGCCCGATGTTCTTGATCCGGCCCTGCTGCGTCCCGGCCGCTTTGATCGGCAGGTGATTGTCCCGGTTCCCGATATCAAGGGGCGACAGTTGATTCTCGAGATTTACGGTAAAAAAACCAAGCTGGCCGAGGATGTGGATATGGCGGTTATTGCCCGGGGCACCCCCGGCTTTTCCGGTGCTGATCTGGAGAATCTGGTCAATGAAGCCGCACTGATGGCCGCCCGTGACGGCAAAGATGAAATTGATGCTGATCAGCTGGAGCGGGCCAAGGATAAGATCATGATGGGCGCCGAGCGCAGATCCATGATCATCAATGATGATGAGAAAGAGATCACCGCCTACCATGAGGCCGGTCATGCTCTGGTTGCCCGTTTGCTGCCGGGGACCGATCCCATCCACAAGGTCACCATTATTCCCCGTGGCCGTGCGCTTGGCTTGACCATGCAGCTGCCCATTGATGAAAAGCATACCCATGCAAAGAAATTTTTGCTCAACTCTATCTCAATACTCTTTGGCGGCCGGGTGGCGGAAAAGATTATTTTTGATGAAATCACCACCGGTGCCGGTAACGACATTGAACGGGCCAGTGATCTTGCCCGCAAGATGGTCTGTGAATGGGGCATGAGTGAAGAACTCGGTCCGCTTACCTATGGTAAAAAGGAGGAGCAGATCTTCCTTGGCCGTGAAATTGCCCAGCACCGTGATTACAGCGAGGATACGGCCCGTAAGATCGATGATGCCGTGAAGCAAATTATCCTTGATGCAAATGATCGGGTCACCCGGCTGCTCAGTGACAATCGGGATATCCTCGAGACCATCGCAAAAGAGTTGCTGGAGCGTGAAACCATCATGCTCGAGGATATGGATCGGATTATTGCCGAGCTTCGTCCCGAGGAACACGCTCAGGAAAAGGATGAGGCAACAACGGAGCCTGAATCCGCCGAGGCCTGATCTGTCGGGTTGAGGGGGCGGACAACGATAAGATA
>DRKH01000221.1 GCA_011051825.1 Desulfobulbus sp. | reverse complement strand
TTTATAAAGTCTGAAAGCGCCCTGCCCGTCAAACTATATCCCGGACCGGCAGTATCAGCACCGGCTTTACTGCCGACCCCCTACCATAGCCGTCAAGCTAAGAAAAAAATGTCATTGGCATAAGCAAAAAGTAGGGTGGGCATTGCCCACCAAAAAAGCTGCCGAACCCCATGCACTCTATATCTAGCAAGGTCCTTCCGGCGAAGCGGCTATTATTATAACCCACTTCCTGCTGGTGGGCGGTGCCCACCCTTACACAAAACCGGTTGGTCTTTTTGCCACCAACCGCCCGTAGGTAAGCGTAGACTCCGGGGGTGGGCTCCTGCGATACCGCTATCCAACGATACTGTTGACTTTTTGTGTTAGGTTGACGGCTATGGACCCCCTACCCCAAAACGTCGTCCCCGCGAAGGCGGGGATCCAGGCCTACGGGCAAAGAACTCTCTTCAATCTCCATGGGGTTCTCTAGTGTCAACGTTGATGGCCTTACTCAATAATACAGCAATGACCCTTCTTTTCTGGCAACCCGTAATCCAAAATAAATAGAGCCTATCCCGGTTGAAAGCAAAACGACAGAAAAAATAAGCAGAATAAACAGCTGCATCTGAATATCCCGCAGGCCTGCACCGTTGAGCAGCACCTGGCGCATGGCCTCCAGGCCGTGGGTAATCGGCAACAGGGCTGAAATCGGTTTCAGCCAGGCAGGCAGAACGGCAACAGGATACAGCACACCTCCGAGCAGGCCGGAACTCACGGCAACGAGACCACCGATCGGGCTGCCCTGTTTAAAAACCAGGATAAAGGTGGCGGAAAGAAGGCCGAGACCGAAAAACGGCAGTAACGACAGGAAAAAGGTCAGCAAAACCGTACCCGGACCGACGGCCTGGAAGTGTACACCAAAGACCCAGGCCCCCAGAATGAGGTACAACACAATACGCAGACTGGTGGCAAAGAGGGTGTACATGTAAGAGGAGAACAAAATGGTCATTATCGACGTGGGAGTCACCAGCAGCGACTCCAGGGTACCGACCACCTGGGCTGTACGGATTTCACCGGCAAAGGTATTGGTGGAGCTGACAAGGTAATCGGAAAAGGCAATACCGATGATGACAAAAGAGAAAAAATCACCGCCATAGGGCTGCAGGAAGGGAATATTCTGCCCGGAAAGCAATCTTGAAAACAGTGAAAAGGTGAGGGTCGTCACGAAAATACCAGCTCCCTGCAGGAAAAACTGGAGCCGATAACTGATTGCCAGTTTGAAATCGCGAACCAGAAAGGCAACCGGCTTAGCCAATACTTGAGAAAAAATGTTTCTACGCTTGCTCATTCAACCGGTTCCTGTTTTCTCTGTCAATGCGTTCAGTAAAGACCTCTTCAAAGGAACGTTCTATTTTTGCACATTCATAGACCTTGATTCCGGCACCGGTCAGGGTCTTTATCAGTTCCGGAACCCTGGTCGGATCCAACAGAACAGTGCAGGATTTCGCCCCGTCTTCTACCGGTTCAATTTCCCGGAAACTCGGGTCTTCTTCAAGATCTGGCGCAAAAGCACTGAGGACGAAACGGTAGGCCGCGCCCTTGCCCAGAATTTGTTTCATTGTTGCAGGGATCTCATCCTCTATCACCCTGCCGTTATACAAAATCACAATCCGGTCACAGAGTTCATCGGCTTCACTCAGGTTGTGCGTACACCAGATAATGGTTTTTTTCTGCTCCGTTGCCAGGGTATTTTTGGTGAAATGCAACAGTTTCCTGGCCCCGATAGGATCAAGGCTGGACGTTGCCTCATCAAGCAGAAGAACGTCCGGATCTGCAAGCAGTGCTCTGGCAATGGCCAACCGCTGCCGCTGACCGGCGGAATAGGACATGAACCGAAAGTCGGCCTTGTCATAGATACCGACAATATCAAGCACCTCATTGATACGATCCGCCTTATATCGTCCATACATATTATAGAGACTTGCAAAAAAAGAGAGATTGTCGCGCCCGCTGAGCCGCCAGTAAAAAGTTCGGTCATTGGTGCTCACCAACCCGATCTTATGACGGATGGAATGGGTCTGTTTTTCAAGATCCAGACCGGTGATCGAGCCGGAACCGCTGTCGGGCGAGACCAGGGTGGCCAGAATCTTAATCAGGGTTGTTTTACCCGCCCCGTTGGGGCCGAGCAGGCCCAGGATCTCACCCTTGTGGGCCGACAATGAAACACCATCCAAGGCCTGAACCCGCCTGCTCTTTCGAAACAGAACCGATTTCCAGCTCCGTTCCGTGTAGGACTTGGAAATATTTTCAAGTTGAATTACAGGCGGCATTGCATGATTTTCAAAGAGTTTTCAGAAATGATTTCTTGCCATTATCGACGAACCCACAAAAACTACCTTTTTCGTCATTCCCGTGGCCGGTATGCCCGGGGGTTCTGTCCGGAATGCCCTGCTTGTCTGCCTGGATCCCCGATAACAGCACTCGGGGATGACGGGAAGAGGGCAACTCCGGACGTTCTGCGCCTTGTTGCTTATACCTGTATCCAAGATCTTCCCTGGTCCGTCATCCCGGCGCAAGGCCGGCATCCAGGGTGTCCGGAATTTCCGCCGGAAGTTTTACTGACCAGCATCCTTATCTGTATGTTTTAAAAAAAGTAAAACAGGGTTCATTAAGTAGTATAAAAAAATTTGCGGTGAATCAGACGGCAGGTTGTAGCGCAGACAGAGTTCTCCCCGGTCAGGTATCAGGCGACCAAAGAGGGCCGCAGCAACGGCAGCAGGACTGTCAAGCAGTGCGGTGTAACACATCATTCGCAGATGCTGCCGTTCTATACCGTGCAGCATTCCGGAGCGGCACAGCTTCTTCAGTCCAGAGTACCCCGGCGAATGCCTTTCCGCAAGCTCGGCCGGGATCTCAGCCGCCAGCAGCTCATGGGCCAGCTGAAGGGTAAAGATGACCAGTCGCCTCATGTTTAAACGACTGCAATCTTCCAACAGCCTGTCCCAGCAGATCTCCGAGCCATAGCGCTCGACCAGACCGGCAATCAGCACCAGAAAGCGAAGGGGATAAAAACAGTGGTCAAACAACCTGAACACGGCATACATGAGATACTTTTCCGGAGCAAGCTCCAGGATCTCCAGCCCCCGCCACTCTACCGTCCGGCTCCCCTGCCACCAGAATTCCGGCTCCACCTTAAAATAACGTTTGGTCAGATTCCAGTGCAGTTCCAGCAGGTATTGGTTTTTGTGGAGAATATAATGGTAATGAGCGCCCTGCAGATCTTCCTCACTGCGCCCCGGCACGCTGCTATAGCCTGCCTGGGCCTGCAAGACCTGCTTCGCGTCATCCAGATCCTCGGGGTGAACCAGGATATCTATATCACTTGAGGGATAGACTCCGAGATCATCAAAGATCATCTCAGAGGCCACCACCCCTTTTAAGGGTATTGCCTTTATCCGGTTTGCAGCGAGGATTTTAAGGATTTTTACGGTTTCACCAAGTTGATCAAGGTTCCGAAAAGTCGTGCGTCGGTACCCATCCTGCAACGCGGTTCGAACATCCTCCGGCAGAGCATCCAGCTCTTTTGTGTTGCGATATATAAAACCGGCGACCCCGTTGCTGGTGGCAAGAGGGAGTATTGCCGCCCAATCGCCCTCATTCGGCACAGCCGTTCCTTCCTGCATCCCTCTGTTCAACTCCGGACGGGAAAGTTGAAAAAACAGCTGTTCAAACAGGGCCGGTTCAGACATGGCTCAGTCCAACGTGCCGTAACGATTCAGCGGAGCAACCAGACCTGTCCACTCCATGGCCTGGAAACGTTTACCTGTGCGACATATTCGCGCAACCAAGCTGCCCGGACTATATGCGATCAATAGGTGAGGTGCTTTTCTGGCCGTGTAGGTAAGCGAGCCTGCGAGACTCCGGGTAAGCGAGCCTGCGAGACTCCGGGTAAGCGAGCCTGCGAGACTCCGGGTAAGCGAGCCTGCGAGACTCCGGGTAAGCGAGCCCGCGAGACTCCGGGTAAGCGAGC
>DRKH01000220.1 GCA_011051825.1 Desulfobulbus sp. | reverse complement strand
CAGGATACTTTCTTTGACTTTGCCTTCTCCTGTCTTTTGCTGGTCATGCTTTGTGCCGGTGTCGCTGCCGGGGCGACATTTACCGTTAATTCCGGTTATGACGTCAACGATCTGGAGCCCGGTAACGGGCTCTGTGTCGCCTATCTGTTCGTCAGCCCGCCTTTTGTCATTCCCTTCTGTACGCTGAGGGGGGCAATCGAGGAGAGCAATGCCCTGCCGGGCCCGGATGTTATTCTTCTTGGTTCCGGGACCTATCGGCTCACCCTTTCAGGTTCCGGTGAAAACAATGCGGCCGCCGGCGATCTGGATATTACCGATTCTCTGCAGATTGTAGGTTCCGGGGCAGGCAAGACCTTTATTGACGGGAACGGACTTGACCGGGTTCTTGATATCCTGGGCGCAGACACAACCGTTACTCTGTCCGGAGTTTCGGTTATCAACGGCAGGTTGCCCTCCGGGTCGGCGTCTGCAGCAGAAGGCGGCGGTGGCGTACGGAATCTGGGGGCACTGGTACTGAAGCGGGTTACAATAACCGGCAATACTGTTTTGGGAGACGCGGCCGGGGATGCCGGCGGCGGGCTTTTCAACAGCGGGACCTGTTCGATAACCGAGAGTACGATTGCGAATAATTCCGCCCATGAAGGCGGCGGTGTTTTTAATGATCCACGGGGGCATCTGCATATATATACAAGTACCATCTCTGCTAATTTCAGTTCAGGTGGCGGCGGCTTGATGAATAAAGGCTTCAGCACTCTCTCCAATACGACCCTGAGCGGTAATTCGGTACAGGGGGGCGGCGCTCCGTACGGTGGTGCGATTAAAAATCGGAACCAGCTGAAACTTATTCAATGTACCATAGCCGATAATCGTGCAGACAGCGGCGGTGGAATAGACAATAACGGAACCCTGTCCCTGGTCAACACTCTGCTGGCCGCCAATCCGGGGGGCAACTGCCGGTTCACAGTCGATTTTATTTCAAATGGGCATAATCTTGACAGCGATAACAGCTGCGGATTAACGGCTGAGGATCTCAAAAATGTTGATCCGCGACTGACGCCATTAGGGGATAATGGCGGTCCAACCCGAACCCACGCCCTCAACCCGGGAAGTCCGGCAATCGATGCCGGAAAGGAGCTGGATTCCATAACCACTGACCAGCGTGGTGTTTCCCGGCCCCAGAGAAACGGTTTTGATATCGGTGCCTTTGAAATGACGCCGTTTTCCGTGGTCCCGCTGATTCAGCCCCTTGTTCTTGAAAGATGACCTCTCTGATAAAGGCCCCATACCTGCTGCGTTGTGTACTATCCGTTCTTGCAATCCTCTTGATCCCATTGGTTCACAGCTCCCGGGGGGCAGGCTATAATGACTTTGCCTCTATCAACGGTCTTGAGAAAATCAGCCCTGCTCTGAGGGGTAAACTCGAACAGGATAGCCTGCCCGGCCCGTTTAAGGCCAAAAAAAGGAGGTATCGACTTATTGTCAAGCTGGATGCCAAAGCGTCGTCGGCTGATCTGTCCAGGGCCTTTTCGACCAAGAGCGGCAACAAGGCCTTAACAAAAGATATCAAACGGATTCAGGAACAGGTGTTGCAGACAATGGCCGGTTTCGACAAGGCTTCGTTCAAGGTGCTCACCCGCTACAAATCCCTGTATGGTTTTTCTGTTGAAGCCGATGCTGAAGGAATACGAGGCCTGATTGCAACACGGAATGTGCGTTTTATCGAGGAAATGCCGATCCTGTATAAAAAGGATGTCGAGGCCTTTAATCTTACGGGTACTGCTTTGGCCCACTTGTCAGGCTGGACCGGTAAAGGGACTACTATTGCAATTATTGATGACGGCATTGATCATGATCATGCCGCTTTTGGTGGTTTCAGCCGGTTCCCCAACCCTAAAATTATCGGGGGCTATGATTTTGCCGATTATGACAAGTATCCTACCATTGACTGTGCCGGTCAGGGGCATGGAACCGCCGTGGCCGGAGTGGCGGTAGGAAACGGCGGCGGAATTACCGGAGCCGCGCCTGATGCCGAGCTTGTGTTTCTAAAGATTCAGAAGGCCGCAAGCTGCGGACAGTCCTGGCTGGACGGCGACATTATCGGGGCAATCGACTGGGTTATAACCAACCGCAATGTTTACGGTATCAAGGTGCTCTCCATGAGTCTGGGTACAGCGACTACCTCTTCCAGCCCCTGTGCCGGATCAGTTATTGCCGATGCCCTGGTGGCCGCGAAAAGTGCCGGTCTGGTCGTGGTTGCCGCCTCCGGAAATGAGGCGGCTGTAAACGGCCTGTCTGATCCGGCCTGCCATCCCGATGTGGTCAGTGTCGGGGCGGTTTACGACGCCGACCTTGGCTATGCCGGTTTCAGTATATGCACGGATAGCTCAACCAGGGCCGATCAGGTTCCCTGTTACTCCAACAGCGCGGATTTCCTTGATATCCTGGCACCCTCTCACTGTGCAACAACCGCGCAGGCCGGCGCAGGAATCAGGCCCTGTTTCGGCGGAACCTCTGCGTCGACCCCGTATGTTGCCGGAGTGGTGGCCACATTTTTTGAAAAAAATCCATTTATTGATCGGACCAGCGCTATCAATGCATTGGTGAATACCGGTGATCCCGTCATTGATGCAAAAAATGGACTGATTTTTCCGAGGGTTCAGCACGCCGGCGCGCTTGAGAGCATTGACCATATCGTTCCACTTGCAAACGGAACCAGGATCAGCGGCCTTGCAGATAGAGCAAATGGAGACAGGTTGTTTGCGCTCCGTGTTCCCGCCGGTGCTGCGGATCTGACGTTTCTGATCACCGGCGGCAGTGGTGATGCCGACCTCTATGTCGGGTTTGCCGATCAGCCGACCACCTCCTTATATGACTGCGGGGCCACCGGACCGGACAATGAGGGGACCTGTAGTTTTGTGGCTCCGGATACGGGAATATATTATGTCCTGCTTCATGGGAATGTCGAATACTCCGGGCTCACCCTTCAGGCCGCATATATCGACTCGAAGACCGGCAGCCGGACAACGACCGTACTGACCAACGGGGTTGCCGTGACCGGGCTGGACGGGATCGAGCCGGCGGAGCATTATTTTTCACTTTTTGTTCCCGTCGGGGCCGAAAACCTGAATTTTCGGATTTTCGGCGGCAGTGGTGATGCCGACCTCTATGTCAAATACGGCTCCGTCCCGAGCACTGTTGCCTATGATTGCCGTCCATTTTCAGAGGGCACGGACGAGGTCTGCCGTTTTGAGTCCCCTCGATCCGGCAGCTATTATATCATGATCCGTGCCTTTTCCTCCTATTCAGGTGTGGGCTTGCGTGGGTCCTTCACCGGGGGCGAGAGGCGGAAAGCGCTCATCGGCCCCTTCTTCCTGTTGTATAAATGAGTCCGGCAGCTGCAGGTGGGATTCCTGATTCCTTGCAGGAAGAAGAGGATGCGTTGTAAGAGATCACAGGGCACACCTGCTGCGGACGATCGGCAAGCCTTATGTCGCACTGGTACACGGCGGCTTGCCGCTCGGAGTCTACGCTCGAAGTCTGCGCTTATCTACCTGTCCACATCAGGCGCACCCTCTGACCTCTTACATTTCTTCTTTGATATGACACCAGGTTGACTACCCTTGATCCGTTACGATGCATTTTG
>DRKH01000219.1 GCA_011051825.1 Desulfobulbus sp. | reverse complement strand
ATAGTTGGCCGGCCGGCCGTCTTCGGCAAAGTCATGGATATGCAGGAGCAGATGGTGCCCTTCTTCGGCAAGCAGGTGCAGGGCCCCGGGCAGAATCGTATTCTTTCCCAGACTGTGATTGTGGACATGCCATAGATCCGGCAATGCTCCCAGGCTCTCACGGGCCGCATCTTTCATGACCGCCATCAGCTCAACAGGGGTTGAGGCAGACCGCCGGGCTTCATACTGGAGTGCAGGAATGACCTGAAAGGGTGCCGGGAAATCCGGTCCGGGTTTCTGGCCGGTCAGGACCACAAGAGAGATACCGCTTTCGGCCAGGGCGGCCACGGTATGTTCAATTATGCGGGTCACTCCGCCGGGTTGCAGGTGATAATGGACAATGGCAATGCGCATTTTTGGAATCAGGGGTCAGTGGTTAGGGGTCAGGGATTAGGGGTTTGGGGTTTGTATTTCTCATTCCCAGGCTCTGCATGGGACACATAGCCTTAAATTTCACCAAAACCATATTTTTCCCGATAGGCGGGAACCTCGATCATGGGCGGGCGTTCTTCCTCATAGATTTCATGGATCACCTGTTCATATCGATTATCAAGGGCCAGAAACTGACGCAGGTTGGCCGTCAACTCGGGAAGATCATTGACCATTCCCCGAGCCTTCATCCGCTTGAAAAATGTCCGCAGAATGCCGAAAGACATCTTGCCGAGATCACGGGTCTCCTGGTGCCGATGTACCCGCCGGTCGAGATCGGTCTGGGCAAAGGCATCAAGCCCATACTCAAAATAGACATCAAGCAGGTGCGAGGTTTCCACGCCGTAGCCGACCGGAAATGGAATCCGTTCAAGCACCTCACGGCGAACGGCATATTCACCTGAAAGCGGTTGAATAATTGCGGTCAATTCAGGAAAAAACAGGGAAAAAAGCGGCCGCACCAGAATTTCGGTTACCCGGCCGCCGCCCGAGGGCCGTATCTCCCCGGACAGAGCCAGGGGCCGATCATAAAAGGCCTTGCAGTACTTGATTTCGGCCCGGTGAATCAATGGGGCGACCAGACCATAGACAAAACGGGGATGGATATTTTTTATATCCGCATCCACATAGACGATGATATCACCTTTGAGCTGATAAATGGCCTTCCACAGGTTTTCACCTTTTCCCCGTTTAAACCCCATTTCCGGCAGAATTTCCGCCGAGTGATAGACATCGGCCCCGAATGAGGAGGCGACTTCAAGGGTGCGATCCGTTGACCCCGAATCAATCACGGCAATCTCATCCAGGAGCGGATAACGGTCCTGGAGTTCGGATTTGAATAAAACCACCTCTTTGCCGATGGTCTTCTCTTCATTCAGGGTCGGAATACAGAGCGAGATGGTCAGGTTTTTCTTTTCTTTTTCCTTGATCAGCCCAAGCAGATCCCAGAACTGCCCGTGATGAAAAGTATTCGACTGGAGCCAGTTATCGATATTGAGCACAGCATCCTCCATCTATGGCCATCAGTACGCCGATGAGCTGAGCGACACCGGTCAGAATAGGTTCGATCTCCACATACTCGTCCGGGTAATTGATGTTATCGCCATCGGTAATGCCAAGACAGATTGCCGGAAGTTCCTGTTCTACATACCCGGATATTATAGCGGAATATATACTCTCCCGGGATGCAATACCAAGAGCGGACATGATCTTGCGTGTTAACACCACCAGCTCATGATCGGATTCAAGTCCACCGGCCCTTGTCCTGGCAATTCCCTCAAGATGACACGAAACACCCGTTTCTCTGGCCTCATCATCGACAATGGCATTGATCTGATTTCTTATATCGACCACGGTCTGATCATCGTCGCTGCGCAGCTGAAAGGTCAACTGGGTGTTGCGGGCAGGTATCTTATAGGAAGCTCCGCCTGAAATCTCACCCAATACCAGCCCGGTATGGTTGTGCTCCGGCAGATCAATTGCCCCAAGACGGTTGATAATTCCGTTTAGAACCTCTATCGCGCTTTTCTGGCTGACTTTTCGACTGACATGGCAGGAAATCATGCCGCCCAGAGAGGCCATGGATCGGTAATGAAGTCGGCCAAGCGGTGCCCCCTCTATGGAAATACCGGCGGTCAGGGCCCGATTGGTATTGGCAAGAAAAAACCGCAGGCCCCGCTGATTGCCCTGCTCAAGACTGGCAGTGGCCCCGAGAAAGAGCAGGTCGCTCTTCAAGCGGATATTCAATCCCTCCAGAATAGTCGGCAGGGTCACCAGCACGGCAAGCCCGAGTGAATTATCCGCCACTCCGGCCCCGAGAATTCGATCGGTTTCCAGGGTACAGGAATGATTTTCCGGAGCTGAAAAGGGGGTATCGGCATGGGCGGTCAGCAGGATGGTCTGTTCTCCCCTGGTACCGGGCAGAATACCGACCCCGTTGCCGATCTCATCAATGGAGGCCGTGTCCAGACCACTTTCGGTGAACCGCTGCTGCAGAAAACCGATCCGTTCCTCTTCACCAAAGGTCGGGGCCGGAATCTCGCTGATCATCACCACATTGGCCAGCAGCATCTCCCGAAACGGCTCCAGCTCCCCGGCAAGGCCGTGCACCCGGGTCAGAATCTTGTCCAGATCACCCTCGCTCATTGTTTCCCCTGTCGACCATAATCATCCTCCAATCGTTCAATATCATCCTCACCAAAATAGTCACCAAGCTGCACCTCAATAAAAACCACGTCACAGTCACCGTCGTTCTGCACCCGATGAATGTCGCCCCGGCCGATGTCCACCGACTGCCCGGCCCCAAGCTCAAACTGCTCTTCATTTAAGGTAACCAGAGCCAGGCCGCTTATCACCAGCCAGTGCTCCCGCCTGTATTTATGCCGCTGCAGGGATAACCGCTGCCCCGGCTTAACAACAATCCGCTTGACCTTATGGTCGGTCTCATCGGCCAGGATCGTAAAACTCCCCCATGGTCGATGATCGGTCAACTGGACAAATGCTTCCTCGGTCATTTCCCCCATCTTCCCCCCTTGTACCTTACACCTGCTCCCTGACCACCAGCCAACAGCACTGATACGGTTCCAGGTGCAGATTTTTGCCAATTTCTTCTTCACCGATCAGGTCCCAGGCCGTCTCTTTTTCGTGCAAAGCCGGACCAAGCCGGGCAAGTGGTATCCGCTGTTTGACAGAGCCGACGTTGTGGACACAGGTGACCGGGCTTCCCGGCTCCGGTGTCCGGACAACAATAAATATTGAATCCGGAGCATCGACTATCTCCTGCGGCGTGTCCGGGTGAAAAGCGGAATGGAGCCTGCGCTTGGCAAGCAGATCGGTATAGGCCTTGAAGACCTGTCCGGTCACGGTCTGCCTGTCGGCCAGCAGACCACGCAGATCCGTATCCAACCAGCGGCCCCGGTTTATGGTCCGGTTCTGACCGGTCGCGGCCACCCCTTCATGGTTGTTGCGCGACCCGGTCAAGCTATGAAAATAAATCGCCGGTATTCCACGCAGGCTGAGCATGATGATCTGGGAGCAGAGAAAGCGGATCACCTGCCGGGACAGATCTTCCGGCCGATCCGGATCTTTCATGGCATCAAAATACGTAATGTTCAATTCATAGGGAATTTCGCTGCCGTCGTCAGCTTTGCGGCTGTTGACAAAACCGCCGCAGGTACGGACCGTCTGCACAACCCGGTCGATCTCTTCACCGCTGAGCAAGCCCTCCAGCGGCCGAACCCCGATCCCGTCATGGGAGGCGGTAAAGTTCAGGAAGGAACAACCGGGCGGCGGTGGTGCCAGGGACTTGGCCCAGGTCTGGAGATGACGACTGGAACCGGACTGCAGAGTATGAAGCAGGAGAGGCGGCAGACTGAACTGGTAGACCAGATGGGCTTCGTCGCCGTTACCGAAATAACTGATGTTTTCCTCATGGGGAAGGTTGGTCTCGGTCAGCAGGACCGTACCCGGGGTCACCGAATCGAGTACATCGCGCAGGAGTTTGACCAGTTCATGGGTCTGGGGCAGGTTAATGCACGGAGTGCCGATTTCTTTCCAGAGATAGGCAATGGCGTCGAGACGGATCACCGATGCGCCATGAGCAATATAGCCCAGCAGAATATCGAGCATTTCCATCAGGACATCGGGGTTGGCGAAGTTGAGATCAATCTGATCCGCACTGAAAGTAGTCCAGACATGACGCCGGCCGAGAACGGTCTGGACCGGAGTAAGGAGCGGGCTGGTCCGGGGACGAACCACCATGGACAGGTCAGTCTCGGGCTCAACCTCGATAAAATAATCGCGGGCCGGGGCAATGGAACCGATATAATCCTGGAACCAGCGGGATCGGCTGGATACATGGTTGAGGACCAGATCGAACATCAATTTAAAATCGGTTGTAATGGCGTCTACATCCTCCCAGGTTCCAAGCTTCGGGTCGACCTTGCGGTAATCAATCACCGAAAAGCCGTCATCGGAGCTGTAGGGAAAAAACGGCAGGATATGCACTCCGCTGATGATCTCTTTGAGATAATCGCCCAGAAACCGGTTCAGGGTGACAAGCGGTGCTTCCTGCTCACCGGTGATCATATCGCCATAGGTGATCAGCATGCAACTGGTCTGGTCCCAGCAGGGATTTGTCAGACTGCAGCGTTGCTCCAGATAGTTATAACGCCCGGACACCAGGGCTATCCGCTCGAGCAGAACATCCATCGCAGACGACCCGTACAAAAACTCAAGCCGGGGCCGTAACCGTTCCTTAAACCCGCTTTTCAATCGCCACATACGCCCCCTCTGATCAATCCGTTACATGCCGTTTTTAATATTATTAAGTAATACCTGCAGACAGTAACGCAGGGCCGGGTAGCCATAATACTTGCGTCCCATCTCAAAATTATGCTCCACCATCTGTCGGCGGTACGCATCATCATCAAGTAATCGGTGGGCTTCGGCCACAATCTGCCGGTTGATAAAACCGTCCATAACCGGGACCTGGAACCCCTTGGGTTCAATGTCGCGGACCCAGACCGGATAGCGGTTGACAATGATCGGAACCTTGAAATAAAAGGCCTCAAGCAGGGCGTTGCCGAACCCTTCATAGATACTGGGATACATGACCAGATCCGCATGGGGATACAGATCGTGCAGGACGTAGATTTTCTTTCCATCGCCGTTGATGTGCCTGCGATCCCCTACCCGGTCGCCGAAAAAACGCAGATCAACGCCCTCGGACTGGGCCAGCTCCGCCATCTGCTCGGGATAGTCATCGCCCTCATCACCGGCGGCATGGGAGATAACCAGTTTACAGCGGGGATCTTTCAACCGCTGGACCAGGGTGATACTGTGTTCGATCCCCTTGCGCGGGACGATACGGGTGGGCTGGAGGATGAGTTTGTCCTCGGGCGTCAGGCCCATCTCCCGCCGGATATCGGCCCCGTAATCATCGGGTTTGCCGGGGGGACGCTCAAAATCAAAGACGTTGGGCACCAGAATGGAGGAAATACCCTTGCGCAGGGCCAGTTCCTCCTTGGCCGCCTGATTGATCACCACATGCTGGAGCAGGTTATCCCTGGGCGGGAAGGCCATATCCAGGAAATCGGGCACATTGTTGACCTGGAACCGGCTCCGCTCCCAGTAAAAATCGTGGTGATGGGCGATGGCCGGCATCATGGTTTCGGAGAGAAATTCAGTCAGCGCCACTCCCAGTGACAGGTGCATGGGGATGGTCAGGGCGTTCTGGATAACGAGAATAGAGATGTCAAAACGGTGAACGAATTCATAGAGGGTACCTTTCAGATACTCGGCCAGATCGTGAATTCGGCGGGAGACATCGCGGGCCCGGTGATTATGCCCCCAGACCCGTTTATTGATCCATCTGTTTTCCGGATGCCCGAAGTAGGCCTCGGGCACACACATGGAAACCCCGCGTTCACGGTCAAGGACGCCTGCATACCAGGAACTGATATGTTTGTCCTGCCAGAGTACCTCGGCCCACTTGGCCGACTCCAGCGAAACACCGTCTGTCCCGGCAAAACGGGTGGAAATAAAACCTATCCGTTCCGGCATGCTGTT
>DRKH01000218.1 GCA_011051825.1 Desulfobulbus sp. | reverse complement strand
GTGTAACAATATTGCGCCGAATTTTCGTTCATTTTCAAGGCGTGAAAAGAGTTGCATAGCAGTGCTATGTAACTTTTTTCGCAACGCAGAAAATGGGCGAAAAGGCAAGCAAGATGTTACAGTTATTTGTACACAGTCCCTTAGGGCGGATCCAGTAACATATCAGCAGGTTGTGTCACGTAGATTGTTGGCACAAATATCAATATGACGCATAATTATCGCCCGCGGGGCGGGCTCCTACGATATTCTTAGCCCCTGATATTATAGATAATTTATGTTAGCTTGACGGCCATACCCCTAATCCCTGTAATTAAACACTGCGGATAAGTTCAAGCAGCTCTTCAGCGTTGAAACGGGTACTGACATCGGAGCCCTCGAGCAGGGAATTGGCAAGATCTCTTTTCTCCTGATGGAGGCGGACGATTTTTTCTTCAATGGTATCGGCGGTGACCAGCCGGTACACGGTTACCGGCCGCTTCTGACCGATCCGGTGGGCCCGGTCCGCGGCCTGATCTTCCACCGCCGGATTCCACCAGGGATCCATGTGGATCACATAGTCGGCCGCGGTCAGATTGAGGCCGAGGCCACCGGCCTTGAGGCTGATTAAAAAGAGATCGCCGTCACCGGCCTGAAAGCTGTCCACCTGTCGCTGCCGCTCCTTGGCCGGGGTGGTCCCGTCAAGATATTTATAAACAATTCCCTGTTCATCAAGGTATTCACGGATCAGGGCCAGATGGCCGGTGAACTGGCTGAACACCAGGGCCTTATGCCGACTGCCGAGCAACTCCTCAACGATCTCGGCAAAGACCTTGAGCTTGGTTGACGGAATTTTGATATCTTCACTGATCAGGCGGGGATTACAGCAGGCCCGACGCAGACGCATGATTTCCGCAAGAATACGGAGATGGCGTCCGGATTTTTCCGCATTTCCCTCGATATTTTCAATGGCCTGCTGACGCAGAGCCTCATAAAAACCAAGCTCTTCCGGACTCATCTCAACCCGCAGGGTCATCTCCGTCCGCGGTGGGAGTTCTTCAAGGACCTGGGATTTGATCCGGCGAAGCATGAACGGCCGGATCAGCTTTTTCAGTTTTAAGCGGGCCGATCTGTCGTGATGTTTTTCAATGGGAATACCGAAGCGGGAATTAAACTGTTTATAGGTCCCGAGAAGTCCGGGATTAATAAAGGAAAATAGGTTCCAGAGCTCACCGAGATGATTTTCAATCGGTGTACCGGTGGTGATCAATCTGAACTTTGCCGGTAACCGTTTGGCCGCCTTGGAACGCTTGGTGGCCGCATTCTTGATCGCCTGTGCCTCATCCAGGGCAATACACTGCCATTCCACCTGTTCAAGCAACTCGACCTCCTGCTGGAGCAGGGTGTAGCTGGTCACCAGCAGATCATATTTTCCCAGCCCCTTTATGACTTCCTCGCGATCCTGCCCCCCAAGCATTTTCAACTTCAAGGTCGGCGCAAAGCGATTGACCTCCTGTTCCCAGTTCATGCAGACGGAGGTAGGCGCAACCACCAGGGTCGGACCTTTACCGGCAAAATAGAGAATCACGGCCAGGGACTGGAGGGTCTTGCCCAGCCCCATATCATCGGCAAGACAGGCACCGATACCCAGCTGGGCAAGGCGAACCATCCACACAAAACCCTCCACCTGGTAATCACGCAGCTCGGCCTGCAGGGTGGAGGGGACTTCCGGGACAAATTCCTGAGCCTCGTTGATCGCCTGCAGACGACTGCGCCATCCGTCATCAACGGTGGTCTGCGCCTGTTTGGTCAGGCCTTCAAGGGCAAGGGCTGCCAGAGGGTGAACACGAATTTCATCTTCACCCCGCCCCTCTTCACCGAAAACGATCAGCTCCTCAAGGCGATTCCTGAACTCCTGGGTCAGGGCCAGAAAGTGGCCGTCGCCCATGGGAATAAAACGGCTGTGCGAAGAACGCACCTGATCAAGCAGTGTTTTCAACTCAATAACTTCATCCTGATTAACCTGCAGATGACCGGTCAGGGAAAACCAATCCTGCTGGCTGGTTCGGATATTGAGATTGAGCTGATTGACCCCGGTCTGCCTGCGAACCGCAATTTTTTCCCCTTCCGGCCACTCGAGCACAACCCAGTCCCGAATTTCTTCAAGTTCAAGCAGGGCCTGCAGACACTCTTCCGGATCAAGCAGATGCCATTCCCGTTCATTTTCCTGTTCAAGGTCTATGGCCAGGTCAAGCATGGGACAGCTTTCCTCGACCTCCCGTGCCTTCTCCTCTTCAAGCAGTAAATTTCTCTTGGTCTGCAGCCGCCGGCCCTTGACCTCGGCCATCATGTTGGTTACGCCTGCGCCGGGTTTCATATAGGGGCCGCAATGTGAGAACGGCTGCACGAACATCTCGAGCCGAAAACCGCTGCCATAGGGAATAATATGGATATGGGGTGTAGGATCGGCCGTCACAAAGGCAACGTCCTGCCCCCCGGTACCCACATCAATGGCCGAATGGACGGTCATGAATGAGGCGATATTGCCGATGGCATCGAGTACCTGACGACTGGCGGCCACCGGTACCTGCAGTCCGTCCCGGCCGGTGATCTCGGCGACCCGGCGATGCTCGTCGGTAATGCGGACGATACGGTACCTGGTCGGTGTTTCCTGCCAGACCACCACCTCGCCTTCACCGATATCCCGGGCAAAATGAATAAACAGGGTATCATCATGGGACTCGACAACCAGTTCCGGCTCACCGGTCACCAGTTCAACCGGCGTCTGCGGCGAATTTTCCAGAAAAACCAGAGGATGCCCGATGATCTCAAGCAGGGCCTTGTCCATGTTGAAGACATAGCCGCCGTTTTTAGCGGAACTCTCCCCCACCTGTTCCAGAGTGGCGCAGATTTGCAGATCCTGTTCAGAGAGATAATCAAGATCCATATTTTCGGCCAGCCTGTTCAAGCCGACGGTACGCCCCCTGCTCCAGTTGCCGGAAGAACTCTTTTTCTGTTCCTTGGGCACCAGATGCAGGGTGTTATCGGCAAATCGCACAAGCCAGCACAGGCGGGTGGTCTGCTCAAGTCCCCTGGCCTGCCGGGTTACACTGATCAACTCCTGCAGACTCTGCTTCCAGGCCTCATCCGGAGATATAATATGAGTAATCGTCCTGCATTCAAGTTGTTGCCGAATTTCTTCCGCCCGGGCAGCAAGCTCCAGGTGCTGATCGTCGACCGTTGCCAGCAGTTCGGCGGCCTCCATGGCAAGCCAGGAAAAATCATTGTCCCAGGCCCGTCCATGGAGTTCGATCAGAGAACGAAGGAGTTCCGCCGGAATCTCCACCCCCATCCAGTACAGACAGAGAACGGAGATTAAGGTGGTCAGGCTCCGGTCCTCTTCTTTGAGTTGCTCGGACAAAGAGAGCATGTCCGGAGTATCGCCCTCCGCAGAGCGGACAACGGCGTCCAGGAATCGAAAAGGCACCTCTTCATAGCATCCGCCTTTACAGGCACCCAGCACAATGGCCACGGCCCTGACCACGGCCTGACGATCGCCTTCCCGGTTACGGGCCAGCAGGGCAAGGATACAGAACACGCCGGTCAGGCCAAAGAAAAACGTTCCTTCCGGACCGGCATACCTGCCCAGCTGCTCAAGGTCCCGCTCAAAGAGTTCCATGGCACCATCGATATCACCACGCAGGAAGGCGGCTGTACCGGCAAAACCTGAGCCAAGAAACGATTCGTCATGCGTATCCAGCAGGTGCTGCAGGGCATCAAATCGGCCCTGCAGAAGGTAATGTCCAGCCAGCATACGATGAAAGGGTACCTGTTCAATACTGGAGACGGTCAAACCATCTTCGTCTTCCAGGTAGCGCAGCAGGTCCGGAAAGTGAACCAGCTTTTCCACCGCGTAGCGAAAGACCTGGTCCAACAGGAAAAACTGCATGGAACCCGGCAGGCTGCCAAACCACTCGGGATCAAAAGGACGGGCCACCACCAGCACTGCCGGCGGTTCCAGGTCCAGACGTCCGCCACAATGTTCAGCCAGGAACTGCTCACTTTCGTCAATTTTGTCAAAATCACCACTGTAGACACCGATCCGAAACTGACGCAGCGCACGCCAGCACCGGGTCGCCCACTTGCCGTACATATAGGAAACCGGCGCTTCTTTTTCAACCAGCTCGACAAATTCGTCAAACCAGCCCTCGTCTATGCTCTGGCGCAGGAATCGTTCGGCAAGCTCCGGTGCACATTGGTTCTGCCGGTTCAGAAACCCGGCATTGCGGAGGGCAGCGACCCCATTTTTGACTTCATCCCGGGCGGGTTGCCAGCGCCCGTGCATGGCCACACATTTTGTCAGGAAGGTCACCGAAACCGGTTCATAGATGATGGAGATACATTGCAGGAGGTAGCACTCAAAAGTATTCAACCCTGCCGTGGATTTCGGCGCGGGGTCACTGTCAGATACGGTCATAAATTTTTTTATCCACTTAATAAGAAAACAAAAGGTAACTATTCAGGCAGGGGCAGAGAACTGGCCCAACCACCACCTGTAACTGTTCATATGGGTACACGATTTATGCAATACCACAAACCGTAACGGTTCAAAAGTACCCCGCTTCAGCCAAAAGCCATGCGGGGCAGTCCAATAGCGTATTCTACCCTGCCCTCCAGGTAGATTCAAAGGATAATCCTGAATTGGTGCCGGAAAAGGGTCGCATTCTCTCACAACATACTGTAAAGACGCGAACAAATCATTCCCCCCGCGTTGTTGATTGTTTCACCTGAAAGCTGCCGGAGGAGGGGGATCACGGATGCAACACAACAGACCGTGTGAGCACATTTCCCTCTCTGCCGTTCATCCGGTCGACAATAAAAAAGCCCCCTGCACGGCAAGGGGCTTTTTCCAGCGAACCGGATGGACGAGCCGTTGGAGCAGGCAAGGTCATCCCTACTTCAGCATAGCGTCATTGGTCCAGATTT
>DRKH01000217.1 GCA_011051825.1 Desulfobulbus sp. | reverse complement strand
GCTGTCCGGGGTCCCGCTTTTTGGGCTGCCCGGGCCGCCGCCGGCAGTGCGCCTGCTCTTTCATGAGCTTGTGGTGCCGGGGCTCAGCAGGTTGCAAGGGTATCGGCGTCCCCTGGGTTCGCTTGTCAAGGCCCGTCTGCTCGAACCGATCTCCTCCGGCAAAAGCAACCATCTGAGTCTTAAAGGCGGGGTAGCCGCTATTCAGAAAAGCACGCTTTGTGTTCGTCCTGCCGGTCGTCGGGACGGGATGAATGCCATTCTCCATCTCAACGGCCGCAAATCCTCTTTTGCCGCCGGTGCAACCGTTTCGGTGCGTCTTCTAGGCTCCTGTTCTCCTACTTTCCTCAATCCCTGAACTTTTGCAACTTTTGCAATCAGGTGCAGAGATAAACCGGCATGGCTGGACCGGATTTTTACCGTCCCGGCCACCACAACAGACAGCGTAGACTTCGAACCATGAAAATAGCCTGAATCGACAGTGCTCCGCAGGCGATTTTCGGATAAACCTCCATGCCCGGGGGCACAACGAACGATGAAAATTGTTTTCATTATGGAGCACTCATTTACCCGCAGAGCGGGCGGGCAACCTTGTTTTAAAACCAAAGATTAATCTGTTACACCGCAGAGCGGTGTAACAAGACCACTCTCGCAGCACCGCTCTGCGGTGCTGCGTTGCATCCAGGCGCTCCGCGCCGATTTTCGGATAAACTTTTGATCTATCTGTTGTCCGGAATGCCCCAATGATCGTCATCCCCGCGCAGGCGGGGATCCAGGCTGGTGGAAGGCTTGTCGGCCTGTTGGCCTGTTGGCAGGAAATGCATTCCGGCCTCAATCACTGAAACCCCGGTCCGGCTATCGTTGTTCCAGCCATTGATTTGACCGCTTTCAGGCGATTTGACCACTTTCAGGCGATTTGACCACTCTCAGGCTGTCTTTTGACAGTTTGGGCAGAAAAAGGTGGCCCTGCCCCCCACTGTTTTTTTGCAGATTGCTTTACCGCAGCTGGGGCAGGGGGTGTCGGCCTGACCATAAACTGCCAGCTGGAGTTGAAAGTACCCCTGAGAACCGCTGCTGCCGACAAAGTCCGAGATTGTGCTGCCCCCGGCCTCAATGGCCCGCTCCAGTATCCCGCGGCAGTTGGAGATAATGACCTGCCACTGGGTTGCAGAGATCCGGTTCACCGGTGTTTCCGGGTGGATGCCTGCGGCAAAGAGGGTTTCATTGGCGTAGATGTTACCGATGCCTGCAATCAGGCGACTGTCCATGAGGAAATTTTTCACCGGTTGGCGCCGTTTTACCGCCATCTGCCGGAGGGCGGCAGGGGTAAAACCATTGCTGAACGGCTCAATACCCTTGGTGGCGGAAAACTGTTTTTCCAGTTCGGCCGCTTGCCCGGCAGGCCAGACCAGGATGGTCCCGAATCTGCGGCTGTCATTGAAGCGCATTTCCATATTGTTTTCAAGGAGCAGTCTGAGGTGGTCGTGCCTGGCTGTCGGTGTTGCCTGTTCAAACAACCCGATTTTGCCGGTCATGCCCAGGTGCAGAATCAGTACGCTGCCGCTCGCCATCCTGAAAAGAAGATATTTTGCCCGTCGGTCAATGGCCTGCACCAGCTGTCCTTTGATGGCTTCCTGCAACAGCTTGCGTGGAATCGGGGTGCGTAACCGTTTATTGCTCCACTTGACAGCGGTAATCGTTTTCCCCGGCAGATGCGGCAGCAGTCCGCGGCGGGTGACTTCAACTTCCGGCAGTTCAGGCATCCTTATCCTTTGCACCAGGCCATCATGTAGTCGCCAAGGCGAACAATCCGGACGGTTTGGCGCTGTTTATTTTCGGTTAGGCGGCATTGGGCCTGCCAGAAATTTTTTTTATCTGCCGGGCTGATCCGTTCAACGGCAATGGCCTCAAATATACCCGGCTGCTCTGGGAGCAGGTGTTTCTTGAGAGCCTCTTTGATGACCCAGAGCAGGGTCAGGGCGGCTTCTCTGCTCCCGGTCCGGAGACTATCTGTCAGGACAAGCTCCTCCGCTGTTGCTATCCGGTCCCGGACCTTGAGAATCTGCAGGCCGATATGCTGAATATCCACTCCACAGGCCGGAGTTGCCGCCATGGCCACGGCATATCGGTGACTGTGGGAGATGGAGACATGCAGGGGACCATCCATCTGTGGCCCCGAGAGAATCGGCCGTCCATGGCTGTCGGGCAGGATGGAAAAGGTGTCGGGCCGATCCGGCACGCAACGTTCTTTTTCGGTCTGCAGCAGGCAGCACTTGGCGGCAATCCGGCCGCTGAGCCATTCGTTGTATCGTTTCGGGAATCGAAAACGTTCCAGGTGCTTCCGTTCCTCACTGCTGAGCCAGGACAGCAGTGCCTGCTGTTCCCGGTTGAGCAGCTCGGATAACTGAGCCATGTCGACCAGGGCGAGGCAGTCATCCTCCTGCCGGCGGTAACGCAGCCGTAAAGAGCCGTTGTGTCGGTGCAGGCAATTAAAAAAAACGTTCATCTCTGCTGTCGTGGCGACAAATTCTTGTCATATCCCATGGAGTCGGTATAATCAATTTCGTTTATCTTATTCAGAATTTTTTTTGACCGGCAAGGTTGTTGTGTTACCCTGCGGTGTAACAAGGCTGTTGTGTGAGCCTTGTTGAAGAAGAGGTCAGGCAAACCGTCATGCCCTGTGGACAACCGACAATAAAAATAGGTAACTGTTCAGGAGTACCCCATCTCTGCACGGTCAGGCCTGATTCACATAGGAATCACTATAGTTCACAGGCCTGACTGCACAGATATGGAGCACTCCTAAACAGTTACAGGTGGTGGTGGGGCTAGTTCTCTGCCCCTACCTGAATAGTTACAAAAATAGAAGAAATCGTAGGAGTCCGGCCCTCCGGACGAAAAAAGCGGGCCTTTCCATCGCCCGCAGGGGTGGGCTCCTACGGCCAAGAGTTCAGAACGATTCCGTAGTGCTAATCGCCGCAGGCGGTAACTTTATTGTTTTCTGTTTACGGTTGAATCTTCAGGATACGTCTCCAACATACACTATACCATGAAAGAATATGATTTCTCTTGCTGATATTACATCTTTTGACGTTATCGTCGCGCTGATTCTAATTGTTTTTGTAGTTCGTGGGGCATGGATCGGATTCATGCGTCAGCTGGCCGCCTTTCTTGCCCTGGTCGGCAGTTACTGGCTTGCCGGACGTTATAGCCGGGAACTGATGCCCTATGTCGGGAAATTCATCGAGAACCCCAAGCTGGTTTTTCTGGTCAGTTTTGCGTTGTTGTTTCTGCTCAGCGCCCTGTTGTTTATTCTCGGCGGAAAGGTGCTGCACCGGGTTATGGAAATTTCCCTGCTGGGCTGGTTTGACCGCTTTCTCGGGTTCTTGCTTGGAGTGGTAAAAGGGGCGGTGCTGGCCTCTCTGCTCTACATGTTTCTGGCGTCAAGTCTGTCGGCCTCAAATGACCTGTTGAAAAAATCAATCAGTTCCAGGTATCTTGCCCGGGGAGCGGATATGTTGCACCAACTCATCAGTGATCCTCAGCTGCGGGAATATTTTTTACCCAGAGAACCTGCCATCCCTTCGACGGCAGACGACAACGATCAGGAGCCTTCGGCTGAATCGGAACCGGAATCACGAAAATAGAGCCGGGCAAGGCGCTGCGGTGAAATCCCCATAACGAATCCGGCAAGGAGTAGCTGGTTTATCAGGGTGGTCCGGATAATCCCCAG
>DRKH01000216.1 GCA_011051825.1 Desulfobulbus sp. | reverse complement strand
CCCAGTTTCCGCATCAACAAAGACGCGATAGGATGATAAAGCTGTACAACGGTCCTGGGACTCTTATAAGGAACAACCCCAAGCCTCAACCAATCATCATCCTGCCCGGCAGCAGCAACGGAAACCAGGGCTAGAAAGAAAAACCCGCAAACGAGTATCTGTATCTTTTTCATTCGGTCTTCCAAAACACCATAAAACCTGAAACATCAACCTCGCTGCCGACGATACGAACCCAAGTAACCGGCGAAGCAACAACGCAGGCAATGCAGCTTTATTTCGATCTTATAGGAAGGAAGAATGGAAGTCAATCAGGACAACATTGAAAAACCAGAGAGTTCATCCGGGGCAACCTCTTCGGCTGATCCGCCGGCATGGAAACGGGATAGTGGTCAACCTCCCGCTGGTATACGGTTTCGGCTGATCAGGAATCCGCCCGGTCCAAGACCTCACGGACGGCCCGGCCCAGTTCGTAACCGACAACAGGTTTTGCAACAAAACGTCGAATTCCGATTGCCAGTGCGTCCTGTTCGGAGACCAGGGCACTGTAACCGGTACAGAGTATAATCGGGAACTCCGGCCGTAGAGCAAGAACCTTTTGAGCCAGTTCAATACCGGTCAGGCCGGGCATGGTCTGATCGGTTATAAGCAGATCAAACTGCTCCGGCTGCTGCTGCAGGATCTCCCAGGCATCGACACTGTCGGTCGTAGTGGTGACATGATAGCCGAGACTTTCCAGGGCAACCTTCTGCACACTGACGATACTGCTCTCATCGTCAATCAGCATGATCCGTTCACTGCCTTCGAACTGTTCACCACTTCCCACCGGCGGCGCGGCCTCACCCTTTAACGACGGAATAAAGACCTGCACCACCGTACCGGTTCCCGGGACACTCTCGACCCGGATCATGCCATGATAGTCACGGATTATACCATGGAGGACAGCCAGACCGAGTCCACTGCCTTTGCCCACCTCTTTGGTGGTATAGTATGGATCAAAGACCCGATGCAGGGTTCTCTGATCCATGCCGCTGCCGGTATCACGGACCGACAGGACGACAAAAGATCCGGGTTTTACTCCCTGTTCGGGTATATCGCCTGCTTCAAGATGGCGGCGTCGGAGTTCAACGGTCAACACTCCTTTTTCATGCTCCATCGCATGAAGAGCGTTTGTGCACAGCTCAACCACTATCTGGTAAACCCTGGTTGGGTCGGCGATAATCATTCCGCTGTCGGAGTCAATGACTTCTTTAATTGCGATGGTTGCCGGGAATGAGGACCGCAGCATTTTCACAGCCTCTTTCACGATAAGATAGGGCTCAAAAGACTGCAGCTTATGTTCCGATGTCCGGCTGAACGCCAGCAGCTGCTTGACCAGCTGCGAGGCCCTTTTGCCGGCCTTGACAATCTGGTCCAGGTTGTCCCCGGGATCCATCCCGGCTTTAAGGCCATATTTGCCGACCTCGGCCGAACCGAGAATAACAGTCAGCAGATTGTTGAAATCATGAGCAATCCCGCCGGCAAGCGTGCCAATGGCCTCCATCTTATGGGCCTGCAGCAGGTGTTCCTCCAGACGCTTCTGCTCGGTGACGTCCTTAGCGGTATAGACGAGGTGGGTAATCCGGCCCTGGTCACCAATGACAGGCGATGAGGTGACCTGAAAAAAACGGTTCCATAACGTATGCTCTATGATCCTGGTATGGCTGCAGGCATCGGATAAGGTTTCCAGGATCGGACAGTCTTCACAGGGTTCGTCACTGTGGCGGAAGAGCTGATAACAATGCTTGCCGAGTAAATCCCGATACCCGGTTTGAAAAAAATCAATTGCCGCTCTGTTGGCCCGCAGGATACGCATTTTTTTATCCTGCAGGATAATCAGGGCGGGAATGGCATCAAAGGTTTTCTCCCACTGCTGCTTGCTGCGCCGGAGGATCTCCTCGTCCCTCTTGCGACGGGTAATGTCCAGGACAATTCCCTGGTAATGGCTTATGGCCCCTCGGCTGTCCCGCTTCAGAGAGGTGCTGTACTCCACCCACCTGACCCGACCATCACGGGTAATGATCCGGTAGGGGGCGTGTCGAAAAAACTCCATCTGCGGATCTTTTTCAGCTTGCTGCAGCTCCGCAGCCACACGCCCCCGATCCTCAGGATGTATGAGTTTCACATAGGAAATTTTTCCGCTGATAAAGTCCCCGGCCGGGTAGCCGCAGAGAGAAATGACATTTTCCGAAACAAACTCTACCGGCCAGCCGTCTTCTTTGCGCCACAGGAACGCTATTGCCGGACTGAGATTGATTATATCATAGGCATCGCGCAGATTTCGTTCAGAATGCTTCTGCTGCAGGGCTCTGTGCAGTATTCGGATGAGATGTTCGGGGTCACAGGGTTTTATAAGATAATCAAACACCCCCAGACGAAAGGCGGCCAGCCCTTTTTCCGCATCATTCTCACCGGTAAGAATAATAACCGCAGTTTCGGGATACCATTCAACAATGTGGCGGGCAAGGACCGTTCCCGACATATCCGGCAGCCCCATGTCCAGGATAACACCATGATAATCCGTTTCCCGGAGGGCGCTTTCCCCTTTCCGACCGGAGTGG
>DRKH01000215.1 GCA_011051825.1 Desulfobulbus sp. | reverse complement strand
TCCTCTGCAAGGCGTGTTTGTTCAGCAAGTGTTTTTTCATTCTGCCTAGCCTGCTCATTCAACTCATTTATCAGCTTTTCGCAGCCAGCCATAGATTTTTTCTGTGCTTCAAGCTGAGTTTGTGCCTCGCCTAACTGTCTGTCTCGCTCAGCAAGCTGCCTGTCTCGTCCTGCAAGGTCCTGGACGGCCCGATCAAGATGATTCTGCCGCTCCTCGGCGCGACGCGTCTGCTTATCAAGGGCTTTGCTCAGTTGATCAAGTTGTGACTGGACTCTTACATTCTGCGCGGCCTGCTCTTTCTGCAGCTCTGCAATATCATTCTGAAGTACGTTCTTCCAATTCCTGACAAAAAGGGCCTCACCCACTGCCGGATGATGGCTGTCCATAACAGCGACACATCTGAAATCATACTGCGCCAGATAATTGCTGATTTCATCCAGACCGGCATCCATATTGTCTATAAAAGAAGGATCCAGAATCACACGAGCCTTGATAATATCCCATTGCCCGACAGACTCTCCGGCCCCTTTAATGATCGGCAACGCCGGCATACAGTCGATGTTTGCCCAATTTACCTTTTGTGCAAAAAGATCGCATGGCGATTCTTTCAATAAAGATTCCAAACGAAGCTGTTGAAGAGGAATGGAAGCAGTTTGGGTCAGATTAGGCCATATTCCCTGCCATTTTTCCGGAGGGATGGTTCCACTTTCCCATGGGTTTGATGCCTCATAAAACTCCGTTTCGGTTTCTTGTTCTCCAATCAGAGCCGAGACTGCCAGCCAGCCATCATGTTGGCCTGTTGTTTCCTGGAGTGATTCTTTATATTCCGGATCAGCCTCGATGAGGACAACATGAGGAATATTCCACCCTTGCCATTCTTGTACGGCAGCATGACCGTCCCCTGCGCCCACATGCACCATTGCCTGCACCGGAAAGAGATGGCGAAGCATTTCAACAGCAGAGGATACTGAAGAAAAATATTCATGCGTGGAATTTTTCATTGTTGTTCAATCCGGGCTAAATCATTGGCATCGCCTTCCGACGGCAACTGTGTGTCGGCCAACATAAAATCATGACCGTCATAGAAGCCATGCTCTACATAATGAACAAAGGCCGAAGGCACGGTTCCCTGGTTGACCGCTTCCGCCACATCAGGATATTCCTGCAGATATGCCTTGCCGTCAAAATAGGCCAGGGGAAAAGATGCTACCCCTTCGCCTATTCTGTTAATCCTCCGTTTAAGTCGAAGCCGTCGATAGCTGGTGTCCGGCCAGTTTATCCGCAGGCTGGGCATAACCGGAAGGATAGAAAGGCTGTATACCGCAATACCAAGAGGACGGTCGTCCGGAGACTCAGAGACCACATCACTTGGTTTAACCGTATGCGGCAGAACAATTGCCAGCTCTGTATCAGAAGTAGATTCTTTTTCCATTGCCGTCAGCTTGACGACGATATACTTCTGACTCAACGTATCGTATATGGCATGGCTGACCTGTTCCCCATCCACTTCGATATGGATTCCCTTTAACTGGTCCTGTGCCACCACCTGTTTATAGTGAACAACCAGGAGCTGATCCATGTCCCGTTTGATCGGCAGCATTATGGTTGCCCGGGCTCCCGGTCCTGACCAACGTAGTTCCTCTTCGTCCAGTTCCGCAACCTCATACCAGTTCTCCCGCAGTGCCAGCTCACTCATCTGCAGTTTCATTCTGCCGTCCTGCTGAACACTGGCAGCCTGTTCTTCCTGGTGCCTCTGACTTTTCTGGTACAACAGAAAATAATGCTCCAGTTCTTCCTGCACCTGATGCAGCTGCAGCAGCAACAACTCATTTTCCTGTTCCAGTTCCCTGCTTTTTGCTTCTGCCTGCTCTTCTAATCCTACGGCACTATTTTCCTGGGCCTCAGCCAAGGCGCGGTTCTCACGCTGTAACTGCTCAACTCTTTTCCTGTATTCCTCGATCGCACCCCGGCTTTTCTCCAGTTGTTGTTTTTGCTCTTCCAGCCGGGCAGCACAATCCGTTTGCTTTTTCTGACTTTCTAAAAATATTGCTTCCAACTCTTCCTGCACCTGGTGCAGCTGCAGAAGAAGAAGTTTGTTTTCCTCTCTGCACTGCTCGAGCTCCTGGTGCTGTTGCTCAAGTTGACGAGCCTGATCAGCTGATTCGGTTGCATACCGCTCCTGCTGCTCGGTTATCGTTAAGGATAGCTGTCGATATGCCGGCCAGGCTTCATCCACCTGTTTCTGGTAATCCTCACCATCCGGCAGGGTCGCCGTGGCCTGAATTTCATTATACAGCGTGTGCACATCCTGCCTGCCCTGCAACAACCTCTGCGATAGAACAAAACCGATAGGATCCAGCTTCTCGGTTTGAGTGTCCAGAGCGACGGCGTCCAGTTGCAAGGACACATCAAATCGCTCGCTGCAGAGCTTCAATAGAGAAGATGGATCCGACAATCCGGCGTTTCGACTCACCAGAAGACATCGTTTTCTGTTTCTGTTATAGAAGCGGAGGAGCTGAGTATTATAGGAACGCCAGAGGTCTGCCGCAACTTCACTCGAGGGATTTACAACGTTCTGCATGAAACGGGAGATATCTTCTTCAGGTGAAGAGTAGACCAGAATAAAATAAATATTCAGGTCTAAGGATTTCCAGAATTCCAGCAACCATGTACTGAAAGGGTTTGTCCATCCCCACACCTGCTGGTTCAGATTATCCTGCAGAATACCCAGAGCCTGTTGACCCCATATCTTCCCAGGATGCACAGGCTGGTCAACAACTGATTGATTTTCCGGCTGTCCGGCATTCATCAACAGTGCATGGAAGGAATCTATAGTCGCATTGCCTCGGACCGGGTCCATTGGCGGCTGTACCCCGGCGGCATTCAGAACGGTGCCCATTTGTTCAAGGCCACCCCATGGTGTTCCCGTACAGACAACTGCTTTCATTACTCTTCCCTCATCAGAGTTCCGTTTTTTTGCTGACTACGTATCAAAACCAGCTTTCCAAAATCAGGAATAAACCTCGCGTTGTTAAGCCGGCCTGTAGAACCCGATGAAATCATCATATATTCGTTGGGTTCGTCATGTCCTTTGCAATTCAGAGATGTGCATCAGGATGAAGACTGTGGGTAATCAGATATTTTTTACTGACTATGTCCAATGCAAAAAATCAAGACAACATAAAATAAAAATACCAACAATAACGGTGTTATTATTGTTTCTCTGCCGGCATTCAGACAACAGATTGGGCAAGAGTTCGCTGGATTCATAACACGCCAACATAAGACGATTAAACTCCAATTGACGTCTTATCGGAAGATTAATAGCAGGAAAGCCCGCACTCAGCAAGAGACCATTTTTTACAAAATACCCAATTTGCTTATTCAAATCTTAAAAACCTGTCCCTGCCCGAGAATTCAGACGCAATCATCCGGCACTGCAAGCCAAAGGGCAGATAGCCCAAATACCCCAGAATCGGCATGGCAAACAGGTGGTAGCGATCGACATAGGGTATGGAATATTCCCAGTGGGCAAGACTTTTCCAGTTCCACAGCTCCCAGAAAAACCCGCAGATAAGTGCTGCCAGGGCAGGAATCAGGATCGGTCGCCAGTTGCCGCGTGCAAGCGGGGTAAAAAGAGTGTGCCGATCCCGGATCAACTGCAGACCGCAAAGACATAGAAGGGGCGCAACCCAGACAAAGGGAAAAAGGAGATCAGGAGCCAGGGCAAGTCCTGCCAGGACACAGCTCATGCCGCCAAGCAGCCACCACCCTCCCCATACCCCTGAAAAAAGTCGCAGCCGCGGCCCGGAGATAACAGGGCCCGGCAGCATGACCGCCAGCAGTTCACAGGTTCCGATAACAGCAGGCAGAACCGTGGAGAAACAAAGGGTTGCATGGAGGACGTAACCAAGAGCACTGAAATCTTCAATCCCGACATAATACCAGTTCTGGACAAACCGGTTCAGCCACTCAAAATACCACCAGAATACGGCGCTGACAGGAAAAAGCAGCAAAAACCGGCCAGGGCGCCTTGTCATCAAACATGTGCCGGAACGTTGGCGGGTAAAAGCATTGACCGACAGGATATAGCCCAACCAGAGCGGAGTAAAAGTATAAACCTGCATATCTGAGAACCAGGGAAACCTGTTCCAGGCCAGTACCCATGAGCACCCGACAAGCACAAGGCCCAGCCATCCCCACCAGGGCAAGGTCCTTTTTTTCCGGGGTTTCCGCTGCAACCGGCTTTGAAAAAGAATAGATCCAACAAACAGGACAACCAGCATAAAAAAAACAGCACCGATGACGAAAACAGCACCGTTGAACGGTTCGTGCTGTACATATCTTGTCAAAGGTGGAAATTCAAGGTACCTGGCAATTGGTTGACCTGTTGCAACCACGCCGATCAACGGAGCTCCTGCAAGAGCACCGGCAGTAAGGACATAGAGGGCAAAAAGCGACTTTTCAGTCTTCTGTTTGTTGTGATCAGCCTGAACCTGCATTCTCCGGAAACCGTTTTAAATAAACCAGCATGCCCCGCGGACACAACGAATGATAAAAATGATCTATTTCAGGAACACTCATTTACCCGCAGAGCGGGCAGGAAGCATTGTTTTGAAACCAAAGATTAATCTGATTACCCACAATCCTCAGCCGAATGCAAGGGATACCATCGCTGAATACCGGAGGACATTACGAACCCAGTGAATTAATGATGAATTTACAGGGCCCTGCGATCCGGAAGAACAAGCGATGTTATCCCTGAGTTGTGAAAAGCTGAGCTTTGTACGTAATCAGGAAGATTAATGTGTTACACCGCAGAGCGGTGTAACAAGACCACACAACACCGCCAAAGGCGGGAAACTTTAAACTCGGAACCCGAAACCCGGAACTCGAAACGAGCTGTTTTCGGATAAACGCCCATGCCTTCGCGGCACAACAAAGCATGAAAATCAATGAGTTACGCTACAAAAACTGCGTAATTCGATTTTCAGATAAAACAAACCTCAAGAGTACCGGTCAATCACGGCAGATTTCCTGCCAGCAGCCATCAACAAAAATCTCCTGCGGTTTAAAGGCGGCCTTATACTGCATGGCCTGGACATCATCTATCCAGTAGCCCAGATACAGGGGATCAATTCCATGA